>JAPOWL010000642.1:0-15129 GCA_026707615.1 Acidobacteriota bacterium
CTGAAGGATTGGGTTGGGCGCCGAGCGGAGCCGCAGGCGACGAACGGCGGGCGAGGGGTTCGCGACGTAGAACGGCGCGGACCCCTGAAGGATTGGGTTGGGCGCCGAGCGGAGCCGCAGGCGACGAACGGCGGGCGAGTACGCCCCTGACCGTCGCGATCTCGCCGGCGGCGATCAGGAGGCGCACCTCCGCCGTCGTCACTCCCGCGGCCCGGGCGATCTCCGCCGCGGAGAAGACATCGGTCAGCGCGCGTCCGCCGTCGGGCGAGGTCGTCACCGCATGCCTCCCGGCCCTTCCCGTTGCAAGACGCGCGCCGGCCGGGCGCACGCCTCCGGCCGCCGCCGAAACGGAGGCGCGACGGTGCGCGCGCGGGTCAGGCGTCCGGATTCGGGGACTCGGTGCGCCCCCCGGAGGACACTACTTCGTCCCCTCGATGAAGCTCCTGCCCCCGTGCTCGGCAAGCACGCGCACCGCGCGGAACCCCTCGGCCCCGAGAGCCGCCACCGCCCCCCCGCCGGCACGGTAGCCCGGGTCGAGGGAACGTTCCGAGAAGACCGCGCCGAGTCCGCCGCGTGCGGCCCGCTCGATGACCAGGCAGCGGCCTCCGGGACGCAGCACGCGCAGGACCTGCTGCAGGCAGACCACCCGCTCGTTGATGTGCAGGCCGCCGATCACGTCGGCAAGGACGGCGACGTCGAACGCGTCCGAGTCGTACGGCAGCGCCCCGAAGGGGGCGACCCGCACGTCGACGAGGACGCCTGCGCCGGCGGCCGCACGCCCGATGCGCGCGGCTGCCGTCTCGTCCGTCGTGACGGAGCAGGCTTCGCCGCTGATGCCGACCGCGCCGGCGAGCACGGCGATGAGCTCGCCGTCGTTGCCCAGCTGGAGCACACGGGAGCCGAGCTTCAGGCCGGCCATCGAGAGGTCGAGGTCCCGGGGACCACCGCTCTTCTTCAGCTTGAACAGCGCCATCGCGTGGCTCTCCCCCGTCCGCGAGCCGACCGCCGTCGCACCGCGGGCAGGCGCCGGTCGGGCGACGACGCCATGATATAGTGTGCGCCCGTGAAAATCCCGGACGACATCGCGCCTCCGCGCGGTCGGCTCGGGGTCCTCCTGGTCGGCCTCGGCGCGGTGAGCACCACCTTCATCGCCGGCGTCCATGCCATTCGGCGAGGGCTCGCGGCGCCGACCGGTTCCCTGACCCAGCTGGGCACCATCCGCCTCGGGAAGCGGACCGACGGACGCTCTCCGCGCATCCGGGACTTCGTGCCGCTCGCCGCGCTCGACGACCTCGTCTTCGGCGGCTGGGACATCTTCGAGGACAACGGGTACGAGGCGGCGCGCAAGGCGCAGGTCATCCAGCCCGACCTGCTGGAGCGGGTACGGCCCGACATGGAGGGCATCGAGCCCATGCCGGCCGTCTTCGACCGGCACTACGTGAAGAAGCTCGACGGCCCCAACGTCAAGACGGGCCGCAGCAAGCGGGAGCTCGCCGAGCAGGTCATCGCCGACATTCGACGGTTCCGGGCCGAGCATCAGCTCGACCGCCTGGTGATGATCTGGTGCGGCAGCACGGAGATCTTCCTCGAGGAGACCCCGGTTCACGCGTCCCTGGCGGCGCTCGAGCGCGGCCTCGAGACGTCGGACGCGGCCATTCCGTCGAGCATGATCTATGCCTACGCGGCGATCCGGGAGGGCATCCCGTACGCGAACGCGGCGCCCAACCTCAGCGCCGACGTGCCGGCCCTCGAGGAGCTCGCGCAGGCGACCGGGGCGCCCCTCGCCGGAAAGGACCTCAAGACCGGCCAGACACTGATGAAGACGATGATCGCGCCCGGGCTCAAGGCGCGCCTCCTCGGCGTCAACGGCTGGTACTCCACCAACATCCTGGGCAACCGCGACGGCGAGGTGCTCGACGATCCGGAGTCCTTCCGGACGAAGGAGGAGAGCAAGAAGTCGGTGCTCGATCACATCCTGCAGCCGGAGCTCTATCCCGGCCTGTACGACGACCTGCACCACGTCGTGCGCATCAACTACTACCCGCCGCGCGGCGACAACAAGGAGGGCTGGGACAACATCGACCTCCTCGGGTGGCTCGACTACCCGATGCAGCTCAAAATCAACTTCCTGTGCCGCGACAGCATTCTCGCGGCGCCGATCGTCCTCGACCTCGTTCTGCTCCTCGACCTGGCGAAGCGGGTCGGCATGAACGGCATCCAGGAGTGGCTGTCGTTCTACTTCAAGAGCCCCATTCACGCGCGGGGCCTCTATCCCGAACACGATCTCTTCATCCAGTTGATGAAGCTCAAGAACACCCTGCGCTACCTCCGCGGGGAAGAACTCATCACCCACCTGGGTCTGGAGTACTACGACTAGGAGCTGCGCCGCAGAACGCTGACGGAGTGCGTCCCGCGGCGCCAGCTCCCAGGACGGTGGGGGCTGGGGCCGACCCGGAGAACCATGACCGAGAACCCGAACCGCGGTCGTCTGCAGGCCGTCCTGATCGGCGGAACGTTCGCCGGGGTGCTGTCGGCGCTGCCGCTCATCGAGCTGGGCAACCTCTGCTGCTGCCTGTGGCTGGTCGGCGGCGGCGGCGTGGCGTCCTACCTCACGCAGCAGAGTCAGCCCCACCCCATCACGCCCGGCGACGGCGCCGTCGTCGGATTCCTGGCGGGGGTGACCGGGGCGTTCGTGTCGGTTCTGGTGGCCATCCCGATCCAGCTCGTCACGGCCCCCTTCCGCGACGGGATGACCGAGATGCTGGACATGTCGGACGTGCCGCCGGAAATGCTCGAGATCATGGAGCAGGTCAGCAGCGGGCCCGGGGCGATCGTGGTCGGCTTCTTCATCACGCTGGCCGCCGGCATGATCTTCGCGACGCTGGGCGGCCTGCTCGGCGCGGTGCTCTTCCGCCGCGAAGGCCCCCCGCCGGGCGCGGGCGACATCGTGCCGCCGATTCCGCCGCCGGTGCCGCCGCCCGCTCCCTGAAGGCGGCCCGGGGCGGCGGCCGGGCGGCCCGGGGCGGCGGCCGGGCGGAACGGGGGCGCCCGCCCCTCCGTCTACGAGGGGGAGGCGCGCGTCCCGGCAGGACCGGACGAAGCCGAGTCGAGAGGCACCCGAGAGATGGCGCTGATCAAGACCGAGAATCTGTGGAAGACCTACCACATGGGCACGGAGTCGGTGCACGCGCTGCGCGCCGTCTCCGTCGAGATCGAGCGTGGCGAGTTCGTGGCCATCATGGGGCCCTCGGGGTCCGGCAAGTCGACCCTGATGAACCTCATCGGGTGCCTCGACACGCCGACCGAGGGCACGTACCGCATCAACGACCGGCCCGTCAGCGGAATGAACGACGACGAGCTGGCCCGGATTCGCAACCGCGAGATCGGGTTCGTGTTCCAGACCTTCAACCTGCTTCCGCGCGCGTCCGCGCTCCACAACGTGGAGTTGCCGCTCATCTACGCCGGGGTGCCCTCGGCCGCGCGCAAGGAGCAGGCGGTGGCGGCGCTTCACCTCGTGGAGCTCGACGACCGGATGGATCACCGTCCGAACGAGCTGTCGGGCGGACAGCGCCAGCGCGTCGCCATCGCACGCGCGCTCGTCAACAATCCCTCGATCGTGCTCGCGGACGAGCCCACCGGCAACCTCGACACCAAGACCGGCATCGAGATCATGGCCGTGTTCGAGGGGCTGCACCGGGCCGGCAACACGATCATCCTGATCACCCACGAGGCGGAGGTGGCGCGCTACGCGCACCGGGTGATCCACATCCGCGACGGGCAGATCGAGCGGGACGAGCGGACGATGCGGATGCCCCCGCCCGGCGCCCGGGACCGGGCGCCCGGCGCACACGCGGCGCGCCTTTGACAGGCGCGTTGGGAGTCTGCGCGCGCGAGCCCCTTGCGACGCCGATAGTGCGGCGCAGACTCCTGGCGCGCCTTTGACAGGCGCGTTGGGAGTCTGCGCGGCGAGCCCCTTGCGACGCCGATAGTGCGGCGCAGACTCCTGGCGCGCCTCTGACGGGCGCGTTGGGAGCCTCCCGGCTCAGCGGGCGTCCTGATACTCCCCGAAGACGGATCGCAGGGCGTCGGCGACCTCGCCGACCGTGGCCCGGGCCTCGACCGCGGCGACGATCGGCGGGACGAGGTTGGTCGCGTCCCGCGCCGCGTCCCGCACGGCGTCGAGGGCGGCCCGCGCGGACGCCGGGTCGCGCGCGGCACGGAGCGCGGCGACGCGCGCCGCCTGGTCCGCCTCCACGGCCGGATCGATGCGCTGGATCTCGATGGCGCCGCCGTCGTCGGTCGCGAATCGATTGACCCCGACGACGACGCTCTCGCCGCTCTCGATGGCCTGCTGGGCGCGATAGGCGGCTTCCTGGATCTCACGCTGGATGAAGCCGGACTCGATCGCGTCGAGGGCGCCCCCCCGCTCGTCGATCCGCTCGAGGATCGCCGCCGCCTCCGCCTCGAGCCGGTCCGTGAGCCGCTCGACGGCCCACGAGCCGGCAACCGGATCGACGGTGTTGGTGACGCCCGTCTCCGAGGCGATGATCTGCTGGGTGCGGAGCGCGATCCGGGCCGCCTCCTCCGTGGGCAGCCCGAGCGCCTCGTCACGGCCGTTGCAGTGGAGCGACTGCGTGCCGCCGAGCACCGCGGCCAGCGCCTGGAGCGCCACCCGCACGATGTTGTTGTCCGGCTGCTGCGAGGTGAGCGTGCTGCCGGCGGTCTGGGCATGGAAGCGGAGCTGCTGCGCGCGCGGCTCGGTGGCGCCGAATCGCTCGCGCATGATCCGCGCCCACAGCCGCCGCGCGGCGCGATACTTCGCGATCTCCTCGAGAAAGTCGTTGTGGGCGTTGAAGAAGAACGAGAGGCGCCGGCCGAACGAGTCGACGTCGAGGCCCGCGTCGAGCGCCGCCTGCACGTAGGTGGTCGCGTTCGCGAAGGTGAACGCGATCTCCTGCGCCGCCGTCGAGCCGGCCTCGCGGATGTGGTAGCCGCTGATGGAGATGGGATGCCACGCCGGGAGCTCGCGGTCGCAATAGGCGACGATGTCGGTGACGATCCGGAGCGACGCGCGAGGGGGGTAGATGTAGGTGCCGCGCGCCACGTACTCCTTCAGGACGTCGTTCTGCAGCGTCCCGGCGATCGACCGCGGCGGCACCCCCTGGCGCCGGGCGGTCGCGACGTAGAGGGCCAGCAGGATGATGGCGGTGGCGTTGATGGTCATCGACGTCGACACGCGGTCGAGCGGGATGCCGTCGAACAGCCGCACCATGTCCTCGAGGGAGTCGATGGCGACGCCTACGCGGCCGACCTCGCCCGCCGCGAGCGGGTGGTCGGAGTCGTAGCCGATCTGCGTCGGCAGGTCGAAGGCGACGCTCAGGCCGCTCACACCCTGATCGAGCAGATAGCGGTAGCGGCGATTGGATTCGGCGGCCGTGCCGAACCCGGCGTACTGGCGCATCGACCAGTACCGGCCGCGGTACATCGTCGGGTAGATCCCGCGCGTGTACGGATACTCGCCGGGGCGCCCGAGGCGGTCGCCCGGGCCGGAAGCGGCGTCGCGGGGGCCGAACGCGCTGGATTCCATCGAACGCGCAGATTGTAGCGAAACTCGCGCGCGTTGAACGGCCGGGAGCCGTTCCGGCGTCGAGGCGGCGACCGCGGGCGGGCGGGACGTCTCGACTCCGAGGACTCCGAGGCGCCGCCGGCCCCGTGCCTGGCGCGGGAGAGGGGCCACCAGGTCTACGTCGCGGGCTGCGGGTCGACCCAGGAGCGGAGGTCGCGGCCGGTCATCTCCGCCGGCGCCGGCACCCCGGACAGGGCGAGCAGCGTGGGGGCGACGTCGCGCAGCGAGCCGTCCCGCAGCGCGAGGCCCCGCCCCTCGAGGGCGCGGTCGATCAGCAGGACCGGAACCGGGTTGCGGGTGTGCGCGGTGTGCGGCTGGTCGCGCTCGCCGTCCCACATCTGCTCCGCGTTGCCGTGATCCGCGGTCAGGATGACGCAGCCGCCGGCCGCGTCGACGGCGCGCACGATGCGCGCCAGACAGGTGTCGAGGGTGGAGACGGCGGCCACGGCGGCGTCGAGGCTGCCGGTATGCCCAACCATGTCGGCGTTCGCGAAGTTGCAGATCACGACGTCGTGCCGCCCCGCGCCGACGTCCGCGACGAGGGCGTCGGTGACGGCCGCCGCGCTCATCTCGGGCTGCAGGTCGTAGGTCGGCACCTTCGGCGACGGTACGAGGATGCGGTCCTCGCCGCCGTAGGGCCGCTCCTCGCCGCCGTTGAAGAAGTAGGTGACGTGCGCGTACTTCTCCGTCTCGGCCAGCCGCAGGTTGGTGCGGCCGTGCGCGGTCAGGACCTCCGCCACCGTGCCCGACAGGTCCTCCGGCCCGAACGCCATCGGGAGGTCGAACGTCGCGTCGTACTCGGTCATCGTCGTGACCGCGACGCGCGGGGGGGCCGTGCGGGCGAAGCCGTCGAAGCCCGCATCGGCCAGGGCGCGCGTGATCTGGCGCACGCGGTCGGCACGGAAGTTGTACAGCACGACCGAATCGTCGTCCCGGACGGGGCCGACGGGCCGACCGTCCGCCACGACCACGCCGGGCTCGATGAACTCGTCCGTGACGCCGGCGGCGTACGACACGGCGACGAGCTCCGCCGCGCTCCCGGCCTCGCGCCCCCGACCGAGGACGATGGCGTCGTACGCCCGCTCGGTCCGGTCCCAGCGCCGGTCGCGGTCCATGGCGTAGTAGCGTCCGGTGACCGACGCCACGCGCGCCCCGCCCCCGGCCGCGGCCGCTCGCTCGACCGCCCCGACGAAGTCGGCGCCCCCGGTCGGGGCGGTGTCCCGGCCGTCGGTGACGGCGTGCACGAACACGCGGGACACCCCGAGCCGGGCCGCCATGTCCAGGAGGGCGACCAGATGCCGCTGGTGGCTGTGCACCCCGCCGTCCGACACGAGCCCGACGAGGTGCAGTGCGTGCCGATCGCCGGCGCAGCGGGTCATCGCGGCGGTCAGCGCGGGATTGCGGAAGAAGTCGCCGTCGCGGATGCTGCGGTCGATGCGCGTCAGATCCTGGTACACCACGCGTCCGGCGCCGAGGTTCATGTGTCCGACCTCGGAGTTCCCCATCTGGCCGGGGGGCAGGCCCACCGCCTCGCCGCTCGTGACGAGGCTGCCGTGCGGGCAGCGGTCGAGCAGCTCCTCGTAGACCGGCGTGCGCGCGAGGCGGATGGCGTTCCGATCCGGGCTCTCGCTCAGTCCCCACCCGTCGAAGACGACGAGCACGACGGGGCGGCGCGGTCGGTTCATCGGGGGGGCTCTCGGCCGGCGGCGGCCGCCGCCGGCCGAATCATACCACGCGACCGGCGATGGCTTCGTCCGTAACTCCTTGTATTTGAACGGCTTGAATCGTTCGGCCCGGATTGACTTGCAGCCGGCGCCACTCTATGATCAGATGTTCACCGAACTGATGCTCACTTTCGACGCGGATCAACTCTGTCGCGGGAGATCAACTCCGATGCACCCCATTGCCCGGCGCCTGTCCCGGCACTCCCTGATGGCGGCCTCGGTCGTCGCCACCGCCCTGCTGCTGGCCGCCGCGCCGGTCGCGGCCCAGGACCTCGAAGACTGGCAGGAGGACGAGCTTCGATCGCTGTGCGATGTCGTCAGGAGCGCGCGCGCCGGCGAGATCGTGGCCCTGGAAGACCCGTTCGAGATGGCCCCCACGTTCATCAAGGCCACCGACGGCGAGACCTACGTGCCGTTCACGCTGACGATCGATCCGGACGCGGTCGCGGACGACGTGGCCATCTACCTGTACGTGGACGAGCACCAGGACGGACCGGTCGAGCCGGGCGACGAGGATTGTCCGCAGGGGGTCTTCGCGGACGCCTATTTCGTTGGCGCGCCGGAGTCCGACGGGGCGGTGCGGATCAGCCGGGCGTTCAACGCTCCGGGCGGCCTGTACGACGTCTACGTGGCCGTTCGCGACAGCGCCGGCGAGGACGGCGACCGGAACGACGATCCGACCGTCCTGCTGCTGCGGAACGAGGTCGAGGTGCCCGACTTCTGGACTCCCGACCTGCAGATCAGCACGATTTTCGTTGCCGAGTCGATCGCGCCGCTCAATGCGCCGCTGACCCCGGAGCAGCAGATCATGCGGCCCTACGCGCTCGGCGCGTTCGAGATTCTCCCGAAGTTCGACCTGAGCTTCACGCAGGGAGAGGAGCTCGCGCCGCTCTTCTTCGTCTACAACCCGGGTCTGCAGGATGGTGCGAAGCCGAACGTGACGGTGGAGTTCGACTTTCACCGGCAGACGGCGGACGGCGAGGAGTTCTTCAACCGGACCCCGCCGCAGGAGTTCAACAGCCAGACCCTGCCTCCGGACTTCGATCTGACGATCGGTCACCAGATCGTGGCCGGGCAGCAGGTGCCGCTGCGGAGCTTCCCGGCGGGCAGCTACCGCCTCGAGGTCAAGGTGACGGACAACACGTCCGGGGCGGAGGTCGTCCACAACATCGCCTTCAGCGTGGGGGCGTAGCCGGAGCAACCCGTGTTCCAGGCCCGACGGCGGTCGGCCGGCGCCGCGCCCGACGAGCGGACAGCACAGGGTTCCCGTGTGCACTGGCGGCCCCTGCCGGCGCGGGGCGCCGTGCGGACCGCCGCCGTGGCCGCCGCGCTGCTGGTCACGGGCGCGGGGGCGGCGGCGGGCCCGTCCGAGAGCACCGGGAACCTCAGCGGGACAGTCACGGATCAGGCAGGGGCACCGCTCGGCCGCGTTCTCGTCTCGGCTTCCGGCCCGTCGGGAACGACGCTGGTGCTGGGCACCGTCGCGGGCGAGTTCGCGTTCCGCGCCCTGCCCCCCGGCCGTTACCTGGTCCGAGCGCACCGCGCCGGCTTCCACGCTTCGCGGCTGGAGGTCGACGTCCGGACCGACTCCGACACGTTCGTCGGCGAGATGCAGTTGCTGCGGGCGCCGCCTCGCGCGCCGACGCCTCCCATCCGCATGGCGGGTGCAGGGCTCGGCGCACCCGCGAGCGGTTCGGGACAGGCGGCGGCCCCGGAAGGCGCCGCGGCCGGGGACCCGGCGGCCGCCCCTGCCTCCGGCACCGTCGCGACGAGGTTCTGGCGGCTGGGCCGGGCTCGTCGCAGCGTGCTCAAGAGCCGCAACTGGGAGCCGGTCGCGGCGGTCGAGGCGGACCTCGATCGCCTCGACGTGCCGCTCGGTCGCGGGCCGATCACCGACTACGTGAGCGGGCTCCCGGTTACCGGTGAGGTCCAGTTCCTCACGCGAGCCACGCTGGACGGGCCGCTCCGGTGGCGCTCGGCCACGGGCGTCCCCCCCGGACAGATCGCCTATTTCGCCGTGACGCCCACGACCGAGGGCGAAGCCGCGTGGGCCGTTCGAGGCGCGGTCAACATGACCGCGGGCAACGCGTCGGCATGGGCGGTGTCGGGGCGGCTCGCCGGCAACCCGCACGACGATCACGATCTCGATCTGCGGATTTCGTACAGCCGGCAGCAGTACGCCAGCTCGGGCCAGCCGGCCCGGCCGCTGGGTGCGGACGGTCGCGGGCGCCCGAGCCGGGAGGTCGCGAGCATCCGGGCGTTCGACACCTGGACGCCCTCGTCGCGCGTCACCGTCGGCTACGGCGCGGACCTCGCCGGCTACGGCTACCTGGAGGATGGACGGCTCTTCAGCCCGCGCGCCCACCTGACGGTCACGCCGATCGCCCGGACCCGCGTGCGCGTCGGCCTGTCGCGCAGGATGACCGCTCCGGGCGCGGAGCAGTTCCTTCCGCCGGGGTCCGGAGTCTGGCTCCCGCCGGAACGCACGTTCGCGTCGCTGTCGGGCGTCGACCCCCTCCGGGCCGAGCGGACCCGGCACGTCGAGGTCGCCCTGGAACGCGACGTCGGAAGGGGCTCGACGATCGAGGTGCGGCGGTTCCGGCAGGACATCGCGGGGCAGATGGTCACCCTGTTCGGGATGAGCGGGGCCTCGTTCCGGGACGCGTTCGCCGCCCCGGGCGGGCACTACCGGCTGGCCAGCATGCACGGTGCGCTGGCCGACGGTTGGGGGGTCCGGTTCAGCCACGGCGACGACGAACGCCTCCGCGGCGCGATCGACTACAACCTGGTCCGGGCGGACTGGGCTCCCGGAGCGGGCTTCGGGGGCTCGGCCGCCCTGGTCAGCCTGCTCGCCGGCGGAGGGGATCGGTTTCACGACGTGACGACGACGTTCGAGGCCGAGGTGCCTGAGACGGCGACGCGCATCCTCGCGCTGGTCCGCATCAGCGGCGCGTTCGCGCGGATGATGCACGACACGCTGGCATCCGGCGTCAACGCCCGCTTCGACGTGCGGGTGACGCAGCGGCTGCCCTTCTCGCCCTTCGACGGCAGCACGTGGGAGTTGCTCGTGGCCCTGCGCAGCCTCTTCCACGATCCGGCGTTCGGCGCGTCGACCTACGATGAGCTCCTCGTGGTCGATGCACCGCCCCAGCTCGTCGGCGGCCTGGTCGTGCATTTCTGAGGCACGCCGCGCGAGGCGTCGCCCCCGGGTGTTTCCAGGCCGGCGTGCCGTGTCCCCGGCGGGCACGGGCGATTCAAGAAGTTGTCACCGGCGATCCACTTTGTTGGCTCGGCCCGGTCCTCCGCGCCCCCGGCGGGAGGAGTCCGCCCGCCGGCTGGCCGGTCTGCTCCCCGGGTCGAAGGCACTCCTTTTGCATGTATTTGCCAGCGTACTGGTGGTGTGCGTAGATGACGGTGGTTGAGACCGATGCGGCGCGGCGGCGCCTGGCACCCGTGACCCGGGTGCTGCTGGGCGTGGGCGTCGTGGCCGTCCTCGGATGCCTGGCCGTCGCCAACGTCGCCGTGCAGGCCACCTGGCGGGCCGTCGCCGACGGCGTGCGCTGGGAACAGCGGCCGGAGGGCCTCGTCGCCGCCACCGTGGAGCCCGGCACCGCGGGCGCCCGGGCCGGGTTGCTCCCCGGGGACGTCCTCCTGGACGTCGACGGGGAACCGGTCGAGTCGCATGCCGACCTCCGCGTGCTCCTGCGCGGGGGGGGCGGCCGCGACGCGCCGTTGATCTACACCGTGCTGCGCCTGCGCGAGTCGCAGGCGTATCGGGTGACGGTCGAGCGGGTGCCGGCCGTCAATTTCCCGGTCTACCTCGTGCTGGCCGGCGTCGGCCTGTTCGGCCTGCTGGTCGGGGCCTCCGTCCGCATCCGGCGGCCCGGCCACCAGGCGACGCTGCATTTCTTCTGGCTGACGGTCGCCTTCTTCGGCGTCTTCGCATTCTCGTTCAGCGGCCGCCTCGACCGGCTCGACTGGGTCTTCTTCTGGGCGGACGAAGTCTCGCTCCTGATGCTCGCGCCGCTCTTCCTGCACTTCGCGCTGGTCTTCCCCGAGCGTTCGTCCGGATGGATGCGCCGGCTGCCCGGCGTCCGGGTACTGCCGGCGGTGTACGCGCCGGCGCTCCTGCTCGGCGCCGCGCAGGCGGCCGCCGTGCTCCAGGGCCGGGGGAGCGGAGGGTTCACCGGCACCGTGGAGACCATCTGGGAGCTGCAGCACCTCTACCTCGCGGGCTGCATCCTCGGCGGTCTGGCGGCGATGATCACGGCCCTCCGCCGTGTCACCTCGGTAACGGCGCGGCGCCAGCTCCGGTGGGTCGTGTCGGGCGCGGTGCTCGGAGGGGTGCCGTTCACCTGCGCGTACGCCGTCCCCTACGCACTGGGATTCACGCCCGCGGCGGGCCTCGAGCTGACCGCGGTGCCACTCGCCCTGGTTCCGCTGGCCTTCGCCTCCGCGATCGTCCACTACCGCCTGCGCGACGTCGAGGTGATCGTCAAGCGGAACCTCGGCTACGCGGCGGTGGTCGCCGCCATGGCGACTCTCTACCTGGTTCTCACCTACCTCTGGTCGGAGGTGGTCAGCGAGGACTCCGACGGCCGCGACTGGCTCATCGCGCTGCTGACGGCGGCGGTCGTCATCCTGCTCGCAGGCCCGGTGAAGAGGGCCATCCAGACGCTCGTCGATCGCGCCTACTACCGGGACCGGTTCGACCATCGCCGGGCGCTGGTCCGGTTCGCGCGCGACCTCAATTCGGACCTCGATCTCGCGCGACTCAGCGAGCGACTCGTGGCCCAGGTCTCGCAGTCCCTCGGCGTCGAACGCACGGCGCTGCTGCTCAGCCCGAGTCCCGCGCCGGAGGGAGCCTCCGCCCCGGCCGGGGACTTCCGGCCCATTCGCTGGACCGGCTTCGAGCGCCCGCTGCCCCTGCTGCCGCGCGCCTCGGCCATCGGCCGCCGCCTCGCCGCCCAGCACACGGCGCTGCTCGACGATCCGGCAACGGTCCGGAAGTACCCGAGCGAGGAGCTGGCGGCGTGGCGGGACCGGGGACTCTACTACTTCGTGCCCTGCATCGCCGAAGGCGCGACCATCGCGGTGATGGCGCTCGGGCGCAGGGAGAGCGGCGGACCGCTCAGCAGCGAGGACATCACGCTGCTCGGCGCCGTAGCCGGCCAGGTGGCGATGGCGGTCGCGAACGGTCGGCTCTACGGCCAGTTGCAGGCGAAGGCCGGCGAGCTGGATCGGATGCGGCAGTTCAGCGAGCGCATCGTCGACTCGCTCAGCGACGGATTGCTCGTGCTCGACGTCGAGGATCGCGTCGTGCGGTGGAACCCTCGCCTCGAGGAGCTCTACGGCCTCTCGCGCGGTACCGCGGTCGGGGCCCCGCTGGAAGACCTGTTCGACGCCGACTTCGTCCGGCGGCTGCGGCAGGCGAGGGCCGAGACGCCGGCTCGCGGGGTGCTGTACCGCGTTCCGCTCGTCTCGCGGCACGAGCCGCCGCGGCCGCTGCTGGTGAACGCGGCCACGGCGCCGCTGCAGACTCCGGATGGCAGCCGAGGCGGAACCACCGTGATCGTCGAGGACATCACCTCGCGCGTGCAACTGGAGGAGCAGTTGCAGATCTCCGAGAAGATGGCGTCGATCGGTCTGCTCGCGGCCGGCGTCGCGCACGAGGTGAATACGCCGCTCACGGGGATCTCGAGCTTCACGCAGATGCTCCTCGATGGAGCGGATCCCGCGGATCCGCGCACCCGCCTGCTGGAGAAGATCGAGCGGCAGACCTTCCGGGCGGCCCGGATCGTGAACGGACTGCTGAACCTGGCCCGCCCCTCGGACGCGAAGGGCCCCCTCGACCTGAACGCCGTCATCCACGACGTGCTCAGCCTGCTCGAGCACCAGCTCGAGACCGGCAACGTGCGGATTCGGCGCGTGCTCGCGGAGTCGCCGCCCGTCGTCCAGGGCGTCGAGTTCAAGATCCAGCAGGTCTTCCTCAACCTCTTCCTGAACGCACGCGACTCCATGCCGGCCGGGGGCTGGCTCACGGTCAGCACCCGCCACGCGGATGGTCGGGCGATCGTGGAGGTGGGAGATACCGGCTCCGGAATCCCGGCCGAGCACCTCTCCCGCATCTACGACCCGTTCTTCACCACCAAGGCGGTCGGGCAGGGCACCGGTCTGGGGCTCTCCATCACCTACGGCGTGATTCAGGAGCACCAGGGCACGATCGAATGCGACAGCCATCCCGGACGCGGCACGCGCTTTCGCATCCGCCTGCCGCTGGCGGACCGCCCGGGAGCGGTCGCCACGGGAAGCGGGTAAGGTACAGGCTTGCAGGACGCGTCCATTCTGGTCGTCGACGACGAGGAGATCATGCGGGAGATCCTCGAGTCGCTGCTCGTCCGGGAAGGCTGCCGCGTCCGACTGGCCTGCTCGGGCGAGGAGGGCGTCGCGGCGGCCCGGAGCGAGTCGTTCGACGCGGCGATCGTGGACGTCATGATGCCCGGCATCGACGGTCTGGAGACGCTGGGGGAGATTCGCCGCCTCGACGATCGCCTGCCGGTGATCATGCTGACCGCCTACGGCACGTCGGGCAACACGCGCGAAGCGTTCAAGCGCGGCGCGTTCGACTTCATCGAGAAGCCGTTCAAGCACGACGACGTGCTCACCGTCGTCCGCAACGCGGTGAGCCAGCGGCAGCGCGCCTCCGAGCGCCTCGACCTGCGGCGGGGCGGGCCCGCGCGCGCCCAACGCTTCCACGATCTGATCGGACGCAGCCCGCGGATGCAGGCGGTCTTCGACCTGGTCGCCCGCGCCGCGCCGAGCCGCACGACGATCCTCATTCACGGCGAGAGCGGAACCGGCAAGGAGCTGGTCGCCAGGGCCATCCACCAGAACTCCCCACGCTCCGATCGGCCCTTCATCCCCGTGAACTCCGGGAGCCTGCCGCCGGACCTCCTGGAGTCGAACCTGTTCGGGCACGTCAAGGGGGCCTTCACGGGAGCCGTGGCGCCCAAGAAGGGGCTGTTCGAGCTGGCGGATCGGGGCAGCATCTTCCTGGACGAGATCGGCACCGTGCCGCTCGACACCCAGGCCAAGCTCCTGCGCGTCATCCAGGAGCGCGAGTTCATGCGGCTGGGAGGGGTCGACACGATCAAGGTCGACGTCCGGATCATCGCCGCGACGAACGTCGATCTGAAGCGGCTGGTCGACGACGGAGCGTTTCGCGAGGACCTCTTCTATCGACTCAACGTGATCGTGGTCGACCTTCCGCCCCTCCGGGAGCGGAGGGAGGACGTACCGCTGCTCGCGCACAGCTTCCTCGAGAAGTACGGCCGGCAGAACGACAAGGCGGAGCTGGAGCTGACGGCCGACGCCCTCGCGCTGCTTCGGCGCTACCACTGGCCGGGCAACGTGCGCGAGCTCGAGAACGTGATCGAGCGCGCCGTCGTCCTCGCGTCCGGACCCGAGATCGGCACCAACCTCATTCCCGACACGGTGCGCGACGCGCCCGTCCTCGAGTTGCCCAACGTCGATCTGCCTCCCGACGGGCTGCCCTTCAAGAAGGTCGTCGAAGGCGTGGAGGCGCGCCTCATCACGCAGGCGCTCGAAGCGGCGGGAGGGGTCCAGAAGCGCGCGGCGGAACTGCTGCAGGTGAAGCCGAGCACGCTGAACGAGATGATCAAGCGGAGCGGCATCCGGCCTCGTCGCAAACGCTCGAGCGGCGGACCGTCGCCGCTACACGGTACGGCAGGCGGTCGGCCCACTCGACGACCTTGACGC
>JAPOWL010000642.1:15139-16172 GCA_026707615.1 Acidobacteriota bacterium
AGCGGCGGACCGTCGCCGCGGCTCGAGGCCGGCAGGCCCCCGGCGCGCCCGGGCTCGGACGCAGCACCTCCCGAAACGGGGCCCGACAAGCGGACCGCGGGTGAAGGCTGACGGCGGCCGAGCGGGGTCGGGGCGAGTCCACGGGCCCCGGGGGCCGGCTCAGCGCCGGCGCGACCCGGGCGGACGGCGGGCGCGGGAGGCGCCTCGCCCACGGGAGGCCGCCCGCCCCTTCGATCGCGGACCGGGCCCCGTAGAGCGCCCTCCCACGGCCGCGATGAGCCGCTCGTACTTGTCGAGCACGACGTCCCACGCGTAGTTCTTCCTGACGTAGTCCCGTCCGTTGCGGCCCATGGCTCGCCGCACCTCGGCGTTGTCGACCAGCACGCGGAGGCACTCGACGAACTCGTCCTGGTCGGCGTAGTAGAGGCCGGCGTTGCTGCGCTGGCAGTGGTCCGTGAGGACGTCGCTCCGGGCATTGGCGAGCACCGGCGTGCCGCACGCGAAGGCTTCGAGCGCGAGCAGGGAGAGGCTCTCGTGCGGTGAGGGAACCACCACGACGGTCGCCGCCTCGAGCGCCTCGAGGCGCTCGGCTTCCGGGAGCATCCCCGCGAACCGGATGTACGGCTCCGGAGGGATCGGCATGAGCTTCACGCCCATCAGGGCCAGCATCGCGTCGCCGCGCGCCGCGGCATAGGCGCCGAAGTACTCGATCAGCTCCTCGCACCCCTTCCCGGGATCGATGCGACCCCCGTACAGCGCGAAGGGAGTCATCAGGCGGTGACGGCGCCGGAAGGCCGCGCCGGCCGAGAGGGGGGTCGACAAGCTGTCGTCGTCTCCCGACGCGGGCGCCTCGCCGGCGTCGTCGGGGGGCTCGAGGAACGGCGGCAGGTCGACCCCGCAGCCGGCGACCTCCTGCGCCCCGGCCTCGAAGTCGAACCGGGAGCGCAGGAACGCGCGCTCGACGCCGGTATTGAACGCCACGGCGCGCGGCAGCCGGAAGACGTCGCGGTACAGGTCCAGGCGGATCGCGGGC
>JAPOWL010000435.1 GCA_026707615.1 Acidobacteriota bacterium
CGAGTCGACAGCGCGGGCCGCGGCCCGCCCGGTTCCCGACGACGGCCCGCGTCAGGACGGCGGACGGGTGCACCTCGGAGCCGGCGCCCGGCGCCGGCGTGCCCTGCCCCTCCTCCTCCGCCACCGCGATGCACGCCGCGAGATAGTCGGACGGGGTGCCGACGTCCAGGAACCGCCCGCTCCCGGCGCGCGCACGGATGCCGCGGGGACCGTTGCCGTCCGGGGAGCGGAGGAGTCGGTCGTACAACCCGCCGACGGTCGCCGCGGGCTCTCCGGCCGGGAGGTCCGCGAAGGCGGATGCTTCCGCGACCTGCACGCCCACGAAGAGCGCAGCTGCCGTGCCGCCGGCGGGGGCGAATCCGCGGACGCGTCCGTCGGCGGCGACGAGGACGCCGCCGTAGCGCGCCGGATCGGGATGCGCGGTCACGCCGAGCGTCACCGCGGCCCGCGTGCGGGAGTGGTCGTCGAGCAGCTCCCGGAGGTCGACGTCCGCGAGCGTGTCGCCGTTGACGACGAAGAAGCGCGGGCCGAGGAACGGCAGGGCCTGCCGGGGGCCTCCTGCCGAGCCGAGGAGGACGGGCTCCCAGGAGTAGCGGACGCGGACGCCGGCCGCGGCGCCGTACCCGACGCTGCGGGTGATCGTGTCCGGGCGATGGTGCAGGTTGAGGACCGCTTCCTCGACGCCCTGCCCGGCGAGCCAGTCGAGGATCCGGAGCACCAGCGGCCGGCCGGCGACCGGAACCGCGGGCTTCGCCCGGATGTCGGTCAGGGGGGCGAGTCGCCGCCCGCGGCCGGCCGTGAGCACGAGGGCCGGCGGCATCGGCGCGGGCATCGGGACTACTGCTCGAAGACCATGTCGCCGACCGGCCGCCCGCGGCGCGCACAGTCGGCTTCGTGGAGCGTGCGATAGGAGGCGACGATGTAGTCCTCCGGGGTCCGGCCCAGTGCCTTCGCGACCTGCTGCACGCAGTTCCTCGCGCCCTCGATCTCGACGAACACGCCGCACGGCGTCTCGTCGATCGCGACCACCGCCCCGGCGCACGTGAACTCCTCGCGGTGCTTCTGGTAGCGGAACCAGACGCGGAGACCGGCGCGCTCGAGCATGCGCAGCAGCAACGCGCCGTCCTCGACGCCGGCCTCGAGCTCTTCCCGGACCTTCATGACGTCGGGGCGCGGCGGGCCCTTGAACGTGACGGTGTCACCGGCCGGGCCGTCCGGCCGCCGTTCCAGGCGGACGCGGAGCGTCGAGCGCCCGTCGCGCAGCCGGCCCTCGGGCGTATCGAGCAGATGGTCGTCCTGAAGACGCCGTGCGCGCAGCGGGGCCGCCCCGACGGCGGCTACCGCCGCGCGTGCGTCCTCCGCCGACGCGAAGCGTAGCTTCACCTCGCGCTCGAGGTTCTCGCTCATCTCCGGGTCCCGGGCCGATAGTAGCACCGCGGCCGGCGCCGCCCCCGCGAACCGACAGTCTGCGGCCGCCCCGGCCCTCGCCCACCCTTCGTCGCCTGTGGCTCCGCTCGGCGCCCAACCCAATCCTTCAGGAGTCCGCGCCGTTCTGCGGCACCGACTCCTACGTCACGCGGGCGGCGTGCGCACAGCCGGACAGCCGGGGCCTTCCCACGCCCTTGCCGAAGATGAGGACCTTGTGCGTGCTGCCGAGCCCTCCCGGCACGAGGAGCGACTTGAGGGCCAGCCGCCGGCGCAGGCCGGTCAGTCCCTCGTCGTCGGCCACCCGGTCGAGGGCGCCGAGGCCGAGCAGGAAGTAGGTCTGATCGAGCACCCCCAGCGTCGCCAGGCCCTCGCCCTCGGCCGTGCGCCGTACGGCGGTCAGGTCGACGTGGGCCGTGATGTCCCGCTCACCCGGCTCGGCGAGCCACGGCGGCGTGCCGCCGGCGGCCTCGTTCCGCACGCGGTGGCGGCGGTAGGTCGTCAGGGTTCCGGCGGCGTGGGTGGCCGAGTACAACTCTGCCGCCTCGTGGCCGTAGTCGATGAGCAGCAGGAAGCCTCGTTTCAGGGCACGGGCCGCCCGGCGCACCCAGGCGAGGGCGGCGGGGCAGATCTCCGCCCGCCACCCCGGCTCGAGGCGGATGCCCCACGCCGACACGTGTTCCCGGACCGCAGCGCCGGACAGCGGTCCGAGCCGCTCCACGAGCCCGCCACCCCCTGGGTCGACATCGACATAGATTTCCCGCAGGCCCGCATCGGTCATTGCCAGCACGTGCGGCGGGAGGGCGTCGAGCAGCTCGTTGGCGAAGACGACGCCGGTCACGTCCCCGGGGACGTCGGGGCCCGAGGACGCGATTCGTGCCGCGTGCGGGCCGAGCGTGTCGGTCTGGGCGCCTCGGGCCGTGGGGCTCAACTCGACCAGGTGGAGATCGATGGCTGCGTAGAAGGCGGGATCATCCCGCGCGGCGGCGTCGAGCACGTCCCGCGCGAGCCTGCCGCTGCCCGCCGCGGCCTCGACGAGCGCGAACCGTCCGTCGCCGGGCGCGCGGCCCCGGAGCCGCCGCCACATCTCGGCGAACTGTGCGGCCAGCAACTCGCCGAACAGCGGGCCGAGGTCGACGCTGGTGAAGAAGTCGCCGTCTCGCCCGGAGCGGCGGTCGGCCCGCGCGTAGTACCCCAGGTCCGGGTGGTAGAGCGCGCACTCCGCGTAGGCGGCGAACGGCAGCGGACCCTCGCACCGGATCCGCTGCCGGATCACCTCTCCGAGCCGCGTCACCGTCCGTTCGCCCCGGCCTCCGCGCCGTTCTACGGCACGGACGCTACTCCTTCTCCACCTGGAGGAAGATGCGGCTGTCGCGTCGCTGCACGAGCAGGAATGCCCGCCGGCCCGACTCGATCGCGCTGAGCTGGTCCATCGCCTCCCCCGCCGACGCGACTTCCACCCGGTTCACGGACAGGATGACGTCGCCCGGCTGGAGGCCGCCCTGGGCCGCGTTGCTGCCGCGCGCGACGTCGGTGACCGCCGCGCCGACCGTGTCGGCGGGTACCTGCAGCCGGCGCGCCAGTTGCGGGGTCAGATCCTGCAGCGAGACGCCGAAGCCCTCGCTGACCTCCTGCTCGGCCTCGGCGACGCCGGCGATCTGGGCATCCTCGTCGAGTTCGCCGATGGTGACGTCCAGCGTCAACGGCTCGCCGTTGCGGATGATGTCGATCGCCACCGACGTGCCCGGCCGCGTCGCGTCGACCCGGCGCTGCAGCTCCTCCCTGCGCGAGACCGCCTCGCCGTCGTAGGCGACCACGACATCACCCGGCAGCATCTCCGCCTGGTCGGCGGGACCGTTGGCCGTGACCGCACTGACGAGGACCCCGCCCGGGTCGCTCAGTCCCAGCACCGCGTAGTCGTCGGGTTCGACGTTGGCGATCTGGATCCCGATCACGCCCCGGGTGACCCGGCCGCCCCGCAGCTCGTCGAGGAGCTCGCGCACCGTGTTGATGGGGACCGCGAAGCCGACCCCCGCGTTGGCCATCCGGTCGCTGATGATGGCCGTGTTGATCCCGACCACCTCGCCGCGGATGTTGAGCAGCGGACCGCCCGAGTTTCCGGGATTGATCGCCGCGTCGGTCTGCAGCATGTCCAGCTCGCGCCCGCGCACCGGGAAGAACGGCCGGCCGATCGCCGAGATGACGCCGACGGTGACGGTGTGACCGAGGCCGAAGGGGTTGCCGATGGCCATCACCCAGTCGCCGGCCGCCATCTGGCCGGAGTCGCCGAACGAGGCGACCGGCAGCTCCCAGTCGGGCCGGTCGACCAGCTCGAGGAGCGCGCTGTCCGTCAACGCGTCCCGCCCGAGAACGCGCGCCTCGTACAGGTCCTCCTCGTCGTCGCCGAAGAAGTCGATCCGGATCGACTCGGCGTTCTCGACGACGTGGTTGTTGGTCAGGATCAGACCGCTCGGGTCGATGACGAACCCGGTGCCGGCGGTGGGCACGGGCTCTGCGCGCTGCCGCGGCGGACGGCGCGGCTGCCCGAAGAAGCGGTCGAACAGGTCGCCGCCGAAGAAGTCGTTCAGGTCCGTGGTCTGGCGGCGCGACACGACGCGGATGTTGACGACCATGCCCGTCTGGGCCGCCGCGATGTCGCGGAACGTCGTGGCGCCGATGTCGCCCGTGATCGGGGCGCTGTTCGCCGGCGGGATCTGCACCGCCTGCGCCGAGGAGGCCGGCGTCAGCTCGAAGCGCGACGCCAGCACCATGCCGATGAGCATGGACGCGGCCGCGATCACTACTCCCGAGAACAGGGTGGTCCTGCGTGTCGACATCGCTAATCCTCCAACTTCCCTGGCGTCCCCGCGGCGTCGCCGCGGGCTGCGGTCCCGCCGGAGCCGGGCGGCGACTCAGCCGGCGCTCCTAGCCGAGGGCAACGATTCCCTCTTGCAGGGGCCCCGTCACGCTGGCGTCGTGCGCATCCACGTACACGTTCACCTCCGTGCGGACCCCGAACCGGTCGAAGTAGATGCCCGGCTCGATCGTGAACCCGGAGCCGGCCAGCAGTCTCCGTTCGTCGTGCGTCTCGTAGTCGTCCATGTGCACGCCGTTGCCGTGGACGGCCTCGCCGAGGCTGTGCCCCGTGCGGTGTACGAAGTGCTCGCCGTGGCCCGCCGCCTCGATCACGTCCCGCGCCGCGCGGTCGACCTCCCATCCCCGGGGCGGGGCGCCGGAGCGGGTCCGCTCGCGGACCAGCGCGATCGCCGCGTCGCGCGCGTCGCGGGCCACCGCGAACGCCGAGGCATAGTCGTCGGGAACGCGGCGGCCGGTGTACGCCACCCAGGTGATATCGGCGAACACCGCCCCCCGCCGATCGAGCTTGCCCCAGAGGTCGATCAGGACCAGCTCGTCGGCCCCGATGGGACGGTGGCGCTCCGCCGTCGGCAGGTAGTGAGGGTTGCCGCTGCTCTCCGCGGCCGCGACGACCGGCGGCGAGTCGGTCACCAGCCGCTGCTCCGCGAACCAGTCCCTCATGGCGCTCTGCACGGCATACTCGGTCAGGGCGCCGCCGCGGACCTCGGCGGCCAGGAGGTCGAAGGCGCGGTCCTTGATGTCGTACAGGCGTGCGGAAGCGTCCCGGTGGCTGTCGAGCGCCGCCGCGTCCCAGACCGCCTCGAACCGTTGCACGAGATCGCCCGACGAGACGACCTCGATCCCGAGCGCCCGGATGCCCTCGATGGTACCGGCGTCGACGCGGGAGAGGTACGGGATGGCGCAGAGCGGGGAGTACTCCATGGCGAGCCGCGCCGTGCCGTCGAGGAGGGTCTCGAGCCCCGCCGCGAGCTGTTCGCGGCCCGCGTACTCCCGGCGCGCGCCCGGCAGGTGCTCCAGGCTCTCGCGCTCGATGCGATGCACCAGGCCCCGCGGCTCGCCCCGAGCCGGAATCAGGTAGTACCAGCGGCGCGTGGTCAGCTTGGCGCTCGCATCCAACCCCGCCAGCCGCCGCGCGATCGGATTGGAGCCGTGAAAGTCGTACAGCAGCCACCCGTCGAGGCCGTGCTCCCGAAGGGAAGTCTGGATGGCGGGAATGTCGGGTGTCACGTGGAGGCCCTGCCAGTTATGACGTCCGACGGAACCCGGAGGTTTGCCCGACCTGCCGGAGCTGGCAGGGCGCGCCGGCCGCGCGAGCGCCGGCCCGCCCTGCCAGCACCGGGGCGGGCACGGTCGCCGACGGGTGCGGCGGACGCATCGACCGAAGGGGCGATGCGCCCGCGCGAGGGTCAGGGCGCCGCGTCGGCCGCTTCGCCCTCTTCTTCCTCGGGCTCCGGCGGATCCTCGATCTCGTCGAACAGCGTCGCCTTGATGTCGCCGTTCTGGTGCGTGAACTCGTAGTTGCTGCGGTCCATTCCCCGCACGCGCGGCACGCGCAGCTCGATGTCCCGGATCTCGCCGGTCAGGATCGGCTCCCGGAACCGCACCTGGTCGCCGGTCACGGTGTTGCCCTCGCGGTCGAACCAGTACTCGTCGACGGAGAAGCCGGCAATCGCGTTCTCCGCCAGGTTCTGGATGCGAATCGAGGTGACGATGAAGTCCCGCTCGCGACGGGCCACCGGCTGCGTGTAGGCGATCTCGGCGAGCCCGCGCTGCGTGGGGACGAGCTCGAGCCCCTCGCCGAGGCGTGCCGCCAGCCGCCGGGCGGCTGCCGCGGCTCGCGGATCGACCTCTTCGACCGGGGCCGCCTCGGCGGCCGCAGCTTCCTCTTCCGCTGCGCCGCCGCAGGCCGCCGTCGCGGCGATGGAGGCCATGACACCGAACACCAGGGCACGGCTCAGGTAGTGCATCGAAAACCCTCCAGGTTCGAGGCAGTCGTGAGGCGGGATCATACCACCCTTGCCGCCTCGGGTAGCGGTTCGGCGCGCGTGCCGAGCGGGCTACATCTCTCCGTTCCAGTCCTCCGGCTCCGGGCTCGCGGAGCGGAAGATCTCCAGGTGCCACTTGCCCCCGCCCCACGGCTCGATCACGTCCGCCGCGACGACGTCGACCAGAAGCTCCGAGAACGAGCGCCCGTCGGGGTCGCCTTCCAGGAAGTAGGCCGGCTCGTCCCAGCCGAAGCTCGGGTAGAGAATCAGGCTCAGGAACAGGTCGTAGCCGTCGTCCACCACGATGAGCTGTCCGCACGGACGCTTCTGCGTGGAGTGGTACACGAGGTACTTCTCCGCGCTGTGGGCGCGTATGTAGCGCTTCAGCGCGAACTCGCGGGCGACGACGTCCTCGACCGCCATCTTCTTGTCCCAGCAGTCGCGGCAGAACTTCTCCTCCCCGCGGGGTTCGGAAACGTCCTTCGCACCGCACAACGCGCAACGGGCCTGAGCCGCGGACCGTGGAGCCATCCCCGGAATTCTAGGAGCTTGCGCCGCAGAACGCCAACAGGAGTGCGTGCCGAACACGGAGGCGCGTCGCGGCCGAGCAGGACGGCGTTCGGTTAGGCTACGAGGGTGATGCCCGACCGGCCCTCGCACCTCGGCCTGCGCCACCTCGCCCTGCACGCGGAGGCGCTCGCCGAGATGAAGCGCTTCTACGTGGAGCTGCTCGGCTTCCGGGTGGAGTGGGAGCCCGATCCCGACAACGTCTACCTCACCTCCGGAAGCGACAATCTCGCCCTCCACAGGGCGACGGGCCGCCGGTCACGAGACGGCTCGCCCCTCGATCATCTCGGCCTGGTCGTCCGGGGGGCCGCAGAGGTCGACGCGTGGGCCCGCTTCCTGGAGGCGCACGGCGTGCCCATCGTGGCCCGCCCGCGCACCCATCGGGACGGAGCCCGGTCGTGCTACGTGGAGGATCCCGACGGCAACCGGGTCCAGATCATTCACCACCCGCCAATCAGCGGCGGGTGATCCCTGGGGGCCGCGGGCTCGTCGCCTGCCGACCCGCGCGCCGGCGGCGGGCTGGCCCTGCTCGTCGAGGTCGATCCCGGCGGTCGCGAGGCCTCGCCCGCGCCCGCTACCGCTCGCCCCACTTCAGCTTCTCGCGCAGCACGGCGAAGTAGTTCCGGGACTCGGCGCGGACGACGCGGAGCGGGTGGGGCGCCCGCTCGACCACCACCACGTCGCCGTCTTCGAGCTCCACGTTGAACTGGCCGTCGAAGCTGGCGTGCGCCGCGACGTGCGGCCCCGCGAGATCGGGCCGAATCCGGACCGGCGCGGTGTTCGCCAGCACGATCGGCCGGTTGGTGAGGGTGTGCGGGGCGATGGGAGTCAGCACCAGGGCGTCGACCGTCGGATGCACGATCGGGCCGCCCGCGGCGAGGTTGTAGGCGGTCGAGCCGGTCGGGGTGGCGACGATGAGCCCGTCGGCGCGGCTGCGCGTGATGAGCTGCCCGCCGAGGAAGATCGACAGCTCGATGATGCTCGAGCGCGAGGAGCGCCCGATGACCACGTCGTTCAGGACCAGCCGATCGGCCGCCGCCCGCCCGCCCCGAAGGACCCGCGTGCGCAGCATCTGCCGCTCGTCGACCCCGGACCGGCCGCTGACCGCGGCGTCGAGCGCCGCGTCGAGCTCCCCGCGCGTGATCTCGGTCAGGAAGCCGAGGCTGCCGCAGTTGACGGCCAGAATCGGGGTGTCGGGCGCCCGGCGGACCACTTCGCGCGCCACGCCCAGCAGCGTGCCGTCGCCGCCGATCACCAGCACGAGATCGGCGGCCGCCAGCTCCGCCCGGGTACAGGTCCGCCTGCCCTCGAGGCCGGCCGCTCGCGCCGTCTCGTCCTCGAGGATGCCGGCCACGCCGTGCCGGTCGAGCCAGGCGACGGCGTCGCGTACGACCTCCGCCGCGCTCGGGGTACGGGTCTTGGCCGTGATGCCGACCGAGCCGATTGGCACGAGGCGGCGGGAAGGCGCCGATGGGGCCGTCATCGGCTCATTCCGACGGCGGAGCGTGCCGGAGATGCAGAAAGACCTCCCGGTTGCCCGCGGCGCCGGGAACGGGGGATGGGGTTTCCGCGATCCGCGTCAGCCCCAGCGCACCGCCCGCGGTCGCGACGTGGTCGACCACCCGCCGGCGTACGGCGGGGTCCCGGACGACGCCTCGCTTGCCGATCTCCGGGCGGCCGGCCTCGAACTGCGGCTTGACCAGCACCACGACGTCGCCGTCCGCGGCCAGCAATGCGGGAACCGTGGGCAGGATTCGGGTGGCCGAGATGAACGAGACGTCGATGGTGACGACATCGACCGTGCGGAGTTCGACCGGCAGCCGGGCGGCGGTCAGGTATCGGGCGTTGATGCCGTCGAGCACCGTCACCCGCGGGTCCTGCCGCAGCCTCCAGGCGATCTGCCCGCGCCCCACGTCGAGCGCGGCTACCCGGCGCGCGCCGCGCTCGAGGGCCGCGTCGGTGAACCCGCCCGTCGAAGCCCCGATGTCGAGCATCAGGCGGTCGCGCATCGGAATGCCGAACGTGTCGAGGGCGTGAGCGAGCTTGACGCCGCCGCGCCCCACGTAGCCGTGGTCGGGCCGGATCAGGCTGAGACGGGCCGCCTCCGAAACCGTCGTCCCCGCCTTCGAGCGGACGACGTCGTCGACCCGCACCTGGCCGGCCAGAATCAGTGCCCGCGCTCGCGCCCGCGTCGGCGCCAGGCCGCGCTCCACCACCAGGGCGTCGAGCCGCATCGAGCCCATCATCGCCGGTCGGCCGCGCGGAGGCAACGTGCCCGCCCCGCGCCGCCGGGCCGCGCGGCCGATCAGTGCGACCGGTGGAGCACCCAGTCCGCGATCTCGTCGAGTCGTCCCCCGAGGCCGGCCGCCGCGAGGCTGGCGCGGGCTCGGCCGATCGCCTCCGCCGCGAGGCGCCGCGACGCTCCGAGCCCGTGGAGACCGGGGTAGGTGGGCTTCCCCGCGGCGGCGTCCTTGCCGGTGGTCTTTCCGAGCGTTGCCGGATCGCCCTCGACGTCGAGGATGTCGTCGACGATCTGGAAGGCGAGACCGAGGTGCCCCGCGTACGCGTCGACCGCGGCCACGGCGGCGTCCGGGGCGCCGGCCATGACGGCTCCGGCGACCGCGGCCGCCCGGATGAGCGCGCCCGTCTTCCGCGCGTGCATCGCGTCGAGGGCCGCCGCGTTCATCGCCGCCGCCCCCGCGGGCCTGGGCCGCCCGGAAGTGAGCTGGCCGGACGCCTCGAGGTCGACCACCTGCCCGCCCACCATTCCCGCCGCCCCCGCCGCCTCGGCCACCCGCGCGAGCACCCGGAGCTTGCGGGCCGCGACGTCCGGGGCGCTGGTCCGGGGGTGCCGCGCGAGGACGCGGAACGCCTCCGTGAGCAGGGCGTCGCCGGCCAGCACGGCCATGCCCTCGCCGTAGACGACGTGCGAGGTCGGGCGCCCGCGCCTCTGGGTGTCGTCGTCCATGGCCGGCAGGTCGTCGTGGATCAGCGAATAGGTGTGGATCATCTCGATGGCGCACGCGGCCGGCATGACCGCTTCGCCATCCGCGAGGGACCCGCCGGTGACCGCGTCGGCGGCGGCCAGGGCCAGCACGGGCCGCAGCCGCTTGCCGCCCGCGAAGACGCTGTAGCGCACCGCCTCCGCGATCAGGGGCGGGCATGCGGGCGGTGACGGCAACAGGCGCTCGAGGGCGGCGTCTACCGCGGCGCGCTGCCGCCGGACGTACTCGTGGAAGGGCAGGCCCGAGTCGGGCGGCGTCGCCGTCGCGGGGGCCGGGCGGTCAGAAGGGGATGTCATCCTCGGGGAGCTCGGCCCCGCCGCCGGAGGCGGAGGACGTCTCCGGGTCCGCCTCCCCTCCGCCGGCGATCTCCGGCGGGGCAGGCCTCATCTCGCCCTGCTCGGTCAGCAGCTCGACGCGCCGCTCGGCGTGCTCGAGCCGGGTATGACAGAAGCGCGACAGCGTGATGCCCCGTTCGAAGCGTTCGAGGGACTGCTCGAGCGTGAGGTCCCCCTGCTCGAGCGTCTTGACGATCGTCTCGAGCTCGGCGAGGGCCGACTCGAAGTCCTTGATGCTGGGGTCGTCCGGCATGTCGCTCATCGGTCCCGTTCCTCGGACGCCCGCCGTTCGCGGGCCTTCACTTCGCAGCGCAGCGCGCCGTCGTGCAAGGTTACGCGCACGTCGTCTCCGACCGCGACCTCGTCGGCCCGGCGGACCGCCGTGCCGGCCGCGTTCCAGCAGACCGCATAGCCGCGGGCGAGCACGCCGAGGGGATTCAGCGGTTCCAGGCGCGCCGCCGTCGTCTCCAGGCGCCGGCGGCCGGCGGCGTTCCGCGCCGCGGCGGCGCGGGCTGCGTTCTCGGTGGCGGAGCCGAGGCGCGCTAGCCCCCTCGCGCGCCGGGCGCGCCGCGCGCGCCCGAGCCGCGCGCGCGCCATGGCCACTCGAGTTCCGATGCGCGCCATCCGCCGCCCCACATCGAGCGCGTCCAGACGCAGGCGGAGCGCCTCGGAGAGGCGCGTCCGGCCCGCCAGGTCCGCCCGCATGCCGTCGAGCAGCCGGTGCGTCATCTCGTCCGCGTGACGACCGCGCATCGCGAGGCGAGCCGGCCAGGCGGCCAGGCCGGGGCGGTTCTCCACCGCGTGCAGCGCGGCCCGACGCCGCTCGACGTCCCGTCGCACGCGCGCCGCGAGCCGCGCCGTCGCCCGGTCGATGCGCGCCGTCATCTCGTCCTTGTGCGCGAGCACGATCTCGGCCGCCGCCGACGGCGTGGGCGCCCGGACGTCCGCCACGAAGTCGGCAATCGTGGAGTCGGTCTCATGGCCGACGGCCGAGATCACCGGCACCCGCGAGGCGGCCACCGCGCGTGCCACGGGCTCCTCGTTGAAGGCCCACAGGTCCTCCGTCGATCCGCCCCCGCGGCCGACGATCGCAACGTCGACCCGCTCCACGCGCTCGAGGCGGCGGAGCGCGGCGACGATGGACCGGGCGGCGCCCTCGCCCTGCACGCGGGCGGGGCTGATGACGAGGTGCGCGTTGGGATGCCGGCGGCCGAGAACCTTCACGATGTCGCGCAGCGCGGCCCCGTCGAGCGAGGTGACGATCCCGATCCGCCGCGGCAGGGCGGGCAGCCGGCGCTTGCGGGAGGCATCGAACAGACCTTCGTCCGCCAGCTTGCGGCGGAGCTGCTCGAAGGCGAGCTGCCGGGCGCCGGTGCCGCGCGGCTCGAGGTGCTCCGCGACGAGCTGGTACTCGCCCTTCGGCGGATACACCCCGACCCGGCCGCGCGCGATCACCTGCAGCCCGTCCTCGGGCTCGAAGCGCAGGTAGCGCAGGGCCGAGCGGAACATGACGCCGCGGACCTGCGCGCCGTCGTCCTTCAGCGTGAAGTAGAGATGCCCCGTCTTCCACCGCCGGCAGTTGGAGAGCTCGCCCTCGACCCACACCTCTCCGAGCGCCGACTCGATGCGGAGGCGGATGGTCGCCGTGAGCTCGCTGACGGTGTACGCCCGCCGTCGCTGGCGCGCCCGCGCCGCGGGGGCGCGCGGGGTTCCCGGCCTCGGGGCGGGCGGGTCGCCGAACGGCAGATGCGTGGTCACGAGGCGGGCGCCGCCACCCCCGCGAGCTCCTCCACGTCCTCGGCCGAGAGGTTCAGGGCCTCGATGGCGGCCGCGCGGCCGGTCGCGGGATCGGCGTCGACGAGGACGGCGTTGACGCGGGGATTCCGGCGCGCGGGATCGAAGCGGGCCGGCATCCCGTCGAGGAATCGCTTGAGGGCCGGCTGCACGTCGACGCCGATGATCGAGTCGTGCGGGCCGGTCATGCCGACGTCGGTGATGTAGGCGGTGCCCCGCGGCAGCACGCGGGCGTCGGCCGTCTGGACGTGGGTGTGGGTGCCGACGACGGCCGTCACGGTGCCGTCGAGGTGCCAGCCCATGGCGACCTTCTCGGACGTGGCCTCGGCGTGGAAATCGACCAGCACGAGCTGCGCCCCGTCGTCGCGCACGGCCGCAATCTCTTCGCGCACCACGGTGAAGGGATTGTCGAGCGGGTTCATGAAGATGCGGCCCATCACGTTGACCACGCCGACCGCGACTCCGCTGCCCGTGCGGGCTACGTAGCGGCCGCGGCCGGGGACGCCGGGCGGGTAGTTCGCGGGTCGGAGGAGGCGCGGCTCGATGCCGATGTAGGCGATGGCCTCCTTCTTGTCCCAGACGTGGTTCCCGGTGGTCATCACGGCGACGCCGGCATCCCGCAGCGCCTCGGCCGCGACGCGCGTGATGCCCTTGCCGCCCGCCGCGTTCTCGACGTTGGCGACCACCAGGTCGACGCCGTGACGCACGATCAGGGGGGGGACGGCCTGCCGCGCGATCGTGCGTCCCGGCTTGCCGACGATGTCGCCCAGGAAGAGGATGCGAACCACGGTGGAATCGATGTCATGATCGCACAGTTCGGCGCGAGACAGGCCCCGTGCGTTTCGCATATGCTTAAGGGTTGTGACCGAGGAGACCGACCAGACAGCGGCAGGGGCGGAGGCCGAGCCGGCCTCCGCCGGGATGAGCTCGGAGGAAACGGCGCCGGAGCCGGCGGAGCGAGAGCCGATGCCCCCCATCGAGAGCCGGTTTCTCTACGTGGGGGTTGCCGCGAAGCGGGCCAAGCAGTTGCGCCGCGGCGCGCATCCCCGGCTGCGGGAGCTCGCGCCCGACCCGGAGACCGGCGAGCGGCCCGACCCGCGTGGCAAGCTGGAGCGCGTAGCCATGCGGGAGGTCGACGACGGTCTCATCGTATACGAGGTGCCGGATCCGAACCCGGCCGGAGGCGACGGCGCATGACGCTCGCGGCATTGCAGACGACGGCGGCCGCCGATCCCGTCGGGGTCGCGGTCGGTGCCCTGCTGGGGCTGGTCCTGTCCACCGGCTTCCTGCTCGCCCTGTTCATCGGGTTCATCGTGATCGCCGGCTTCACGAAGTTCCGGCGCACGCGAGCGCTCGTCGTGCGCAATCTCCCCGACGGCGCGGACGAAGAGCTGAGCTACCTGCCGCCGGACGCGCCGCGCGGACCCGCCGACCAGTTGCGGACGCCGGAGCTCCTGGAGCAGGCCCGGACGGCCGGTCCGGAAGAGTAGGCCGTCCCGCGGCGACCGCGGCTTCCGGCAGACGTCAGCCGCTATCCCCCACGGCCTGCCCTCGCATCCGCGTCGCCGGCGCCGTCCCGCGGCCGTTCCCTCCACCACGGCGCCGCCCGTTCCAGCACGTCCCCGACCCGGAACAGGGCCGCCTCGTCGAAGGGCCTGCCGGTGAGTTGGAAGCCCACGGGCAGGCCGGCGGCGGTCCGCCCGGCCGGCAGGCTGATGGCGGGCAGCCCCGTGAGGTTGGCGCTCACCGTGAACACGTCGCCCAGGTACATGGCGAGCGGATCCTCCGCCCGTTCGCCGAGGGGGAACGCCGGAGTGGGGGTGGTCGGGGTGGCGACGACATCGATGCCCGCGTCCGCGAACGCGCGGTCGTAGTCGTCCCGGATCAGGCTGCGCACCTGCTGGGCCTTCCGGTAGTAGGCGTCGTAGTAGCCCGCGCTCAGGGCATAGGTCCCGAGCATGATCCGGCGCTTCACCTCCGCGCCGAACCCGGCGTGGCGGGTTCGCTCGTACATCCGCGCGAGGTCTGCCGCCCCGTCCCCGTCCCCTTCGGACGTCCCGGCGCGCGCCCCGTACCGCACGCCGTCGTAGCGGGCCAGGTTGGAGCTGGCCTCGGCGGGCGCCACCAGGTAGTACGCCGGGACGGAGTACGCGGCGTGCGGCAGGTGCGCGTCGACGATCTCGGCCCCCGCCTCGGCGATCGCCGCGATCGCCGCCTCGAACGCGGAACGCACCTCCGGGTCCAGCCCCGCCTCGCCCGCCTCGAGCAGCCGGCGCGGCACGCCGATGCGCAACCCCCGGGCATGGCCGCACGAAGCCTCCGCCGGGGCGGCCGGAGGGGCGTCGCCCGACGTGGCGTCGAGGGGATCCGACCCCGCGATGACGCCCAGCACGGCGGCCGAATCAGCGACGGTGAGCGTGAGGGGGCCGATCTGATCGAGCGACGACCCGAAGGCGAGCAGGCCGTAGCGGGAGACGCGTCCGTAGGTCGGCTTGAGGCCGACGACGCCGCAGAACGCGGCCGGCTGGCGCACCGATCCCCCGGTGTCGGAGGCAATGGACACCGGGGCGAAGCGTGCCGCGACCGCCGCTGCCGCCCCCCCGCTCGACCCGCCGGACGTGCGGTCCCGCGCCCACGGGTTGCGGGTCGCTCCGTAGGCCGAGTGCTCCGTGGACGAGCCCATCGCGAACTCGTCGCAGTTCGTCTTCCCGACGATCACGGCCCCCGCCGCCCGCAGTCGCGTGACCACGGTGGCGTCGTACGTGGGGCGGAACCCCCGCAGGATGCGGGAGGCGGCGGTGGTCGGCTGACCGCGCGTGCAGATGACGTCCTTGACGGTGATGGGGACGCCGAGCAACGGGAGGTCGCGCCATTCCCGCCGTCGGGCATCGATCTCGGCCGCGCGAGCCAGCGCCTCCTCCCGAAGCACGACCGTCATCGCGTTCAATCGCGAGTCCTCGGCGGCGATGCGGTCCAGGCTCTCCCGGCAGACTTCGACCGCCGAGCGATCCCCGGCGGCAATCGCCGCACGGATGCCGGTTGCGGTCCGGTCGTCGGGCGGGGCCGTCATCAGCCGAGTACGCGGGGCACGCGAAAGAAGCGGGCGCCGGCGGGGCCGGCGGCGGGGTCGGGCGCGTTGGAGACCGCGTCGTCCGGCGGCAGCGACGGGCGGCCCTCGTCCACCCGCAGCGGGGAAGCCGCGGTTCCCGGCCGCCACCCGGCCGCCGCCGCGGAGGTGTCGACCGCCTGCAGGCGCTCCGCGTAGTCGAGGACCTCGCCGAGCTGCCGGGTGAAGAGCTCGGCCTCGTCCGCCGTGAGCTCGAGGCGGGCCAGTGCCGCGATCCGCTCGACCTCCGCGCGGGTGAGGCGCCTGGACATCGCCGGATGTTAGCACCGCGACGGACGTGCGATCATGGCCGGGTGGGCGAGTCGCTCTTCGGCAGGCCCCGTGCCGCGGTCGAGGCCGCGCTCGGAGGGCGCGAGCCCGTGGCGTGCCCCCTGTGCCGCCGCCCGCCGCGGCCCTTCGCGGTCGACTTCCAGGGCTTCCGCCTCGCGCGCTGCGCAGGGTGCGGCCTCGAGTTCCAGAGCCCGCGCCCCGTGTTCGACGATCTCGCCGCGGCGGTCTACGGGGACGCGTATCATCCTCCGGCGCACGGAACGGTCGACCCCTCCCGCCGACGGCACTACGTGCGACAGCTCGCCGCCCTGCGGCGGCACCTCCCGGCCGGCCGGCGCGCGCTGCTCGACGTCGGTTGCGGCGCCGGGGCCTTCCTGCGCGTGGCGGGAGGCTGCGGGTGGCGGGTGGCGGGCACGGACATCCGCCTCACGGACGCGGCCCGGCGCACCGGCGCCCGCCTCTGGGAGGGGCAGCTTCCCGAGATCCCGTTCGGTGGCGCGCGCTTCGACGGAGTGCGGTTCAACCACGTGCTCGAGCACACCCAGGACCCCCTGGTGGAGCTGCGGCGGGCCCGCGACCTCGTCGGCGCCGGCGGCGCGTTGCTGGTCGGCGTGCCCAACCTGGCCGGGCTGAGCCTGCGTCTCAAGAGCTGGCAGAGCCGGTGGCGCCTCAAGCGCCAGCGGTGGAAGCACTACGGCGCGCTGCACCACCTCTGGTTCTTCACTCCGGCCACGCTCGCCCGCGTGGTCGAAGCGGCCGGCTTCGAGGTGTCGCACCTGGAGACC
>JAPOWL010000230.1 GCA_026707615.1 Acidobacteriota bacterium
CCGGATCCGCGTCATCGCCCTGTACCGCGCGGACCTCGTCCACAGGCTGCGCACCGGCAGCGTGACCCGCGCCGAGCTCGCGGAACTCGACGGCCGCCCGCTGGTGTGCTGGTGCGCCCCGCTGGCGTGCCACGGCCACGTGCTGCTGGCCGCCGCCGCGTGGGCCGCGACCGAGCCCGACGTCGGCCTGGAAGCCGCCAAGTGGACGAGCGAGCCCATCGAGCGCCTCGTCCGGCGCACGACGCGACCCGGAGCACGAGCGGCATGACTCCACTCGACCTCATCACCAGGCGCCAGTACCTCGAGGAGGAGCTGGCCCTGACCGCCGCCACCCATCAGTACGTCCTCGACGGCCCCGCCCCGACGAAGCCCGCCGACCGCGACGCCCGCGACGCTTTCCTCGACCGCCTGCGGACCCGCTGGACCAGCACGCTCGACTGCCTGAGAAGACACACCGACCCTGCCCGCGGCGGCGACCCCGAGTGGCAGGGCCCCGTCAAGGAGCGGGCGCGGCACGCCGCGGGGCGCTTCGCCGCACCCGCCGACGCCGCCGCCCCACGAACCGCGGACGCGGGCGCCGCGGAGGCCGCGCTACGGGCCGCCGTCGAACAGGCGGAACGGGCGCTGTCCGACGACGACGGCAGCTACTCCGTCTCCCGGACCCACGACGCCGCGCTCGAGCTGGCTCACGCCGCTCGGGCGCTGCTGAACGAACTCGAAACGAGGCACACGGAATGACGAAACTCACGAACCGGAACATCCCCCTCTGCGGAATGACGAAACTCACGAACCGGAACATCCCCCTGGACCGGCTGACGCTGTCGGCCGCCAACGTGCGCACGGCGCGCGCCGACCCCGAGGACGACAAGGAGCTGCAGGAGAGCATCCTCTCGCTGGGCGTCCTAGAGAGCCTCCTCGTGATCCCCAACGGCGACGACAACTTCGACGTGGTCGCCGGCGGCCGGCGGCTGGCCGCCCTGCAGCGGCTCGCCGAGGCCGGCAAGATCGCCGCCGACTACGTCGCGCCGTGCCGCGTCCTTGGCGGCGGCGCCGACCCCGCCGAGGTGTCGCTCCACGAGAACGAGAAGCGCGCCCCGATGCACCCGGCCGACCAGTACGAGGCGTACGCGCGGCTGCGCGCCAAGGGCATGACGGCGGCCGAGATCGCGTCGCGGGCCGGCGTCAGCGAGCGCCAGGTCACGAAGATGATGCGGCTGGGGACGGTGGCCCCGGAGCTGCTGGCCGCCTTCCGCAACGGCGAGATGAACCTCCAGACGCTGATGGCCTTCACCGTCACCGACGACCGCCAGGCGCAGCTCGACGTCTGGGCGAAGGCCCGCAGCGGCGGGGCGACGTGGCCCGAGCACATCCGCGACCAGCTCACCGAGGGCGCGGTGATCGGCAGCAGTGGACTCGCCTCGTTCGTCGGCCTCGAGGCGTACGAGAAGGCCGGCGGCCGCGTGCAGCGCGACCTGTTCAGCCAGTTCGACGACGAGGCGGTGTACCTGCTCGACCGAGGCCTGCTCGTCAAGCTCGCCGAGGCCGAGCTGAAGAAGACCGCCGACCGGCTCGCGAAGCGGTGGAAGTGGGTCGAGATCCAGATCGAGGCCGACTGGGAGCGGATTCACACGCTGCACCAGCTCCGCGGCGAGCCCGGCACGCCGACCGCCGCCGAGCGGAAGCGCCTCGACCAGCTCGCCGACCAGATGCAGGACATCGCCGACAACCCGCCGATGGACCCGGCCGAGCAGGGCAACGCGTACGCCCGGAGCCAGGAGCTCAACGCCAAGCACGAGAAGCTCGAGGCGCGCATCGCCGCCCGGACGAAGTACCGGCCCGAGGACATGCGCATCGCCGGCTGCATCGTCACCCTCAAGGGCGCGCGGGCGGACGTGATCACGGGCCTCGTGCTCCCGGAGGACGTGCCGCCGAAGCCGAAGAAGAGCGCCAGGAAGAAGGACGCGGCCGACGCACCGGCGAACGCCCCCGAGGCGGCCGGCGCGAAGCCCGCGGACGGCGGGGAGGAGCCCGCCCCGGCGCCGAGCTTCGACGAGCGGTTCGAGGAGCCCTGGACCACCCGCACCACGCGCAACCACCAGAGTCCCGAGGCGGCGCACGCCAAGGCCGCGGGCCTCGCCGCGGCCGTCATCGACGACCTCGCCGCGATCCGCACGGGCATCGTCCGCACCGCGCTGGCCAAGCGCTTCGACGTCGCGTTCGATCTCGCGGCGTACCTCCTGGTGATGGACACGTCGACGCGCGGCACG
>JAPOWL010000623.1 GCA_026707615.1 Acidobacteriota bacterium
GGCGGTTCTTCGCGCCGCACCGCGAGCAGAACTTCCCGGCGAGAGGCTCGCCGCCGGCCGCGGCGGGGCTGGTGCTGGCCGTCGTGCTCGTCGCGGCGATCGGGTTGCGGGAGGCCGGCGGCGAGGGGGCGCCGTCCGCGGCCGCGACCCCGGCGGAGCCGGCCCCGATCGAGCTGCTCGCCCTGGAGCACGAGCCGGCCGGGGGCATGCTCTCCATCCGCGGGTCGGTGCGCGCCGCGGATGCTCCGGTGCCGGGTCCCCTTGCGGTGCAGGCTACGGCCCTCGACGCCGACGGCGGCGCCGTGGCCAGCCGCCGGACCGACCTCCCGGGGCTGGTGCCGGGAGACGTGTCGCCTTTCGCGGTCGAGGTCCCGGCGGCCGGTGTCGCCCGCTATCGGATCCGCTTCCTGCGCGATGAAGCCACCGTTCCGCACGTCGATCGGCGCGCCTCGGCGGGAGTCGGCGGCGACGGAGGTGCGTCGTGAGCCGCGGTCCGGCGGCGCTGGCCCTCGTCTTCTTCCTCCCGGTCGCGCTCGCACTCGGCGCGCCGGGGGCCGCGGCCGGCCCGGGACAGCAGCGGGACGGAGACCGGCCGGCGTTCCGCTTCCGGACCGGCGTCGCCCTCATCAACGTCAGCGCCACCGTCACCGATCGCCGGGGGAGATTCATCGCGGACCTCGAGCGGGACGACTTCCGGATCTACGACGACGGCGCGTTGCAGACGATCAGCCACTTCAGCCGCGAGCGGGTGCCGGTCAGTCTCGGCATCGTGCTCGACACCAGCGGCAGCATGGAGGGGGAGAAGATGCGCGCCGCCCACGCCGCGCTCGATCGCTTCCTCTATGACCTGCTGGGCCCGGACGACGAGGTCTTCCTCTACCGCTTCAGCTACCGGCCCCGCCTGGTCCACGGCTGGACGCGGGACCGCGATCGGCTGAGCCGCGCCCTCGGCGGCATCCGGCCGACCGGCGGCACGGCGCTGTACGACGCGGTGGCGGAGGCGGTGAGCCTGGCCGAGGAGGGACGCCACCGGAAGAAGGCGGTCGTCATCATCTCGGACGGCAACGACACGAACAGCGAGACCGACCCCGAGCGGCTCCGGCGCCGGCTGCGTGCGACGGACGTGCTCGTCTACGCCATCGGCATCGACGGCGACGCCCCGTCGCGGTTCGGACGCGGCCGGCGCATGCCGGCGCCCAGGCAGCCGCCGGTGCGGCTTCCCTTCCCCGTGCCCGGCGGCGGCGGCCGGGCCCCGCTCCCGACCCCGATTCCGTTCCCCGGGGCCCGCATGGCGCTCGGCGACGACGGGCGCGTCAACGTGTCGGCTCTCCGGGACCTCACCGACGACAGCGGCGGCCGCACGGAGATCATTCGCGATCCGCGCGACCTCGAGCCGGCGACGGCCGGCGTCGCCGACGAGTTGAGCCGGCAGTACTTCCTCGGCTACGTGGCCCCGGGCCACGGCGACGGGCGCTGGCACAGCATCGAGGTCGAGGTGAGCGACCCGCGGCTGCGCGTGCGGGCGCGCCGGGGGTACGTCGCGTCCCCGTAGGCGGCGGGCCGCGGAACGGGACGGCGCAGCGCCGGCCCGGGACCTCCCGAGCGCCGGCCGGGCGCGCCGGGCGGCGCCTCCGGCGGGGCGATCCCCCGTGTCTTCCGGTCGCTGCCGACGGGACGGCATCATCGCGGCGGCCCTTCGGGGACGGCTGCGCGGCACCCGTCCGGGGCCGCCGGCGGCCCGCGGGGCCGGTGTTACACTCCAGGCGCCCGATGGCCGAGAAGGCGCGCCTCTTCCTCGTCGACGGCAGCTCCCAGATGTACCGCGCGTATCACGCGATCCGCGGGCTGACGGGGCCGGACGGCAAGTCGACGAACGCCGTCTACGGGTTCGTCACCATGCTCCGCAAGCTGATCGCGGACCACGAACCCGAGTTGATCGCGGCCGCGTTCGACCTTCGCGGTCCGACCTTCCGTACCGAGCTGGCCGCCGACTACAAGGCGAACCGGGCACCCATGCCCGCCGACCTCGCCGAGCAGGTCCCGTGGGTCCACCAGGCGTGCGAGGCGCTCGGGGTTCCCATCCTGACCCACGCGCAGTACGAGGCCGACGACGTCATCGGGACGCTGGCGGAGAGAGCGCGGGCGGAGGACCTGGACGTCGCCATCGTCACCGGGGACAAGGACTTCTTCCAGCTCGTGGGCGACGGCATCCGCGTGTTCAACCCGCGCGACGACGGCGCCTGGTACGACGCCGGCGGCGTGCAGGAGAAGTTCGGCGTGGCGCCGGCGCAGGTCGTCGACGTGCTCTCGCTGATGGGCGACTCCATCGACAACGTCAAGGGGGTGCCCGGAATCGGCGAGAAGGGGGCCCGGGAGCTCATCGCGGCCCACGAGACGCTCGACACGCTCCTCGCCAACGTCGAGAAGGTCACTCCGACCCGCTACCGCAAGGCGCTCGAGAAGCATGCCGACGACGCGCTCCGCAGCCGGGACCTGGTGCGCATCCACACCGACGTCCCGGTCCCTTTCGACCGGTCGGCCCTCCGCTACCGCGGCCCGACGCGCGAGCGCTGCCTCGAGCTCTTCTCCGCCCTCGGGTTCCGCTCGCTCCTGCTCGACTACGCGCCGACCGCGGCGACGGTCGAGAAGGACTACGCCGTCGTGCGCACGATGGCGGATCTCGACGTCCTGGCCGGCGCCGTGGCCGGCGCGGGCCGCGTCGGAATCGGCCTGCTCACCGATTCCGGGCGCGCCATGCGCGCCGGCGTGGTGGGCATTGCGCTCTCGGCCGGGCCGCGGCACGCGCGCTACGTGCCGCTCGGGCACCGGGTGCTGGGGGACGCCGGGACGGATTTCGAACCCGCGGCGGCGCTGGCGCGGCTCGCGCGCCCCCTGGGTGACGCGGCGGTCCGGAAGGTCGGGCACGACCTGAAGACCACGGCCCTCGTGCTCGCCCGCCACGGCGCGCCGCTGGCCGGCCTCGACCTCGACACGCTGCTGGCCAGCTACCTGGTCGACGCGACGCGCTCGGCGCACACCCTGGGCGAGCTCGCGCTGGAGCTCGTCGGCTATCGCGCGATCGCCGACGAGGAGGTCGTGGGCAAGGGCGCCCAGGCGCGCAGCTTCGCCGACGTCCCGGCCGAGGCGGTGGCGGAGCTGGCGGGCGAGCGGAGCGACCTGCCGCTGCAGCTCGCGGATCCCCTCGCTGCGAGTCTGGCGTCCGAGGGGCTCGACACCCTGTACCGCGACATGGAGCTGCCCCTGGTGCCGGTGCTCGTCGACATCGAACGCACCGGGGTGCTCGTCGACACGGAGGTCCTCGCGGCCCAGGCGGCCCGGCTCCAACAGGAGCTGGCGGCGCGGCAGGACGAGATCCACGAGCTGGCGGGCGAGGCGTTCAACATCAACTCGCCGAAGCAGCTCTCGGCCATCCTGTTCGACAAGCTGCAGCTTCCCGCCCGGCGGCGGACGGGGAAGACGCGCGTGGCGTCGACCTCGGTCGACGTGCTGGAGGAGCTGGCCCTGGTCCACGACCTGCCGCGGCAGGTGCTCGAATGGCGCTCCCTGCAGAAACTGAAGGGGACGTATCTCGACGCGCTCCCGCAGCTCGTCGATCCCGACACCGGCCGCCTGCACACGTCGTTCAACCAGGCCGTCGCGGCGACCGGCCGCCTCAGCAGCAGCGATCCCAACCTGCAGAACATCCCCATTCGCACCGCGGTCGGCCGCGAGATCCGCCGCGCCTTCGTCGCCCGGCCGGGCGCCCTCCTGATCTCGGCGGACTACTCGCAGATCGAGCTTCGGGTGCTGGCGCACCTGTCCGGCGACGAGAACCTGTCGGAAGCGTTCCGGCGCGGCGAGGACATCCACGACCGCACCGCGCTCAGCGTCTTCGGCGCGGCGAGCGGCCTCGACCCGCACGAGCTGCGGCGGCGCGCCAAGATCATCAACTACGCGCTGCTCTACGGGAAGACGGCGTTCACCCTCGCGCGGGACATCGGCGTCGCCCCGGCCGAGGCGCAGGCGTTCATCGACGCCTACTTCGCCGGGTTCCCGGACGTCCGCGCCTACATCGACCGCACGATCGCGGGCGCCCGCGAAACCGGCGTCGTCACGACGATGTTCGACCGCCGGCGCCGCGTCCCCGAGCTGGCGAGCCGCAACGGCCAGATCCGCAGCGCCGCCGAGCGCGTCACCGTGAACATGCCCATCCAGGGCACGGCGGCCGACATCCTGAAGCGCGCCATGCTCGATCTGCACGCCGTCCTGCCCGCCGACAGCCCGATCATCCTGACGGTGCACGACGAGCTGCTGCTCGAGGCGCCGGAGACCCGCGCCGAGGAGATAGCGGCGCTGGTCCGCGAGCGCATGGAGGGCGCGGTGGCGCTCTCCGTGCCGCTGACCGTCGACGTGGGCATCGGTCGCACCTGGAAGGACGCGAAGGGCTAGCGGACGACGTGGCCGCCCCCACCATCGTCTCGCGCGCCGACCATCCGATCTCCAGGACGCGCATCGATCCCGACGCGCTGCGCGTGCTCTACCGCCTGCGCAAGTTCAATCACACCGCGTACCTGGTCGGCGGCGGCGTCCGCGACCTGCTGCTCGACCGGAAGCCCAAGGACTTCGACATCGGCACCTCGGCCCACCCCCACGAGGTGAAGCGCATCTTCCGCAACTGCTGGATCATCGGCCGCCGCTTCCGCCTCGCGCACGTGAAGTTCGGGAACAAGACGATAGAGGTGGCGACCTTCCGCCGGCAGGTGGAGTCGCCCGCCCCCGCTCCGCCGGACGCCTCCCCCGCTGCCCGGTCCGCCGCGGTTCCGCCGGAGGCGCCCGCCGCGCGGCCCGCCGCTCCGCCGGACGTGCCCGCGGCCGAGGGCGGCGTCGCGCGGCGGGCTCCCGTGCGCCGGGACAACACCTTCGGCACGCCCGAGGAGGACGCGTTCCGCCGCGACTTCACGATCAACGCGCTCTTCTACGACATCGCCACGTTCGCGATCATCGACTACGTCGGCGGCATGAAGGACCTGCGGCGGCGTCTCATCCGCTGCATCGGCGAACCCGGGGAGCGCTTCCACGAGGACCCGGTGCGCATGCTGCGCGCGGTGACCTTCGGGGCGCGGCTGGGTTTCCGCCTCGACGCCCCGGTCCGGGAGGCCATCGCGGAGCACCACGGCCTGATCGCGCAGGCGGCGCCGGCCCGGCTCCTCGAGGAGCTGTACAAGATCCTGCGCGGCGGCCTCGCCGCCCGGACGTTCGGCTCGCTGTCGCGGCGCGGCCTCCTGCAGCACCTGGCGCCGGAGGTGGAGCGCCGCCGCAACTCGCGCCGTCTCCGGCGGTCGCTGCTGGCCCTCGACGCCTGGCGCGCAGGCTTCGACGCGGCCCCCCACAGCCTGTCGAACGCGATCCTGCTCGGCAGCCTGGTCGTGCCCGTGCAGGAGATCGACCTCGCGCCGCGGCCGCGGGAGGACCGCACCCCGCGGCTCTCGCTCGGGGACCTGCCCGTGCCGCGGCGGGACATCGAGCGCCTGCGGCAGATCCTGCTGCTGCAGCCGAGGCTCGTCGATCCCCGACTCCCGGCCCGGGCCGCCCGCGGCATCCTCACGCGGGAGTGCTTTCCCGACGCCCTCACCTGGCTGCGGATCCACGGGGAGGATCCGGACGCCGTCGCGCGCTGGGAGGACTGGGCGGCCCAGGGCCCGGGCCAGTCGCGGCGGCGGCGCCCCGGACGACGACGCCGCGGACGACGACGCCGCCGGCCGCGGACGGATGAACCGCAGCCCTGAGCCGGACGCCATGCGCTCCGGCGGTTGATGGCGCCGGGCACGTGCGCTGGCGCCGCAACGGGCTTGCGCCGCGGAACTCCATCGCGTTGCGTTCTCCGGCGCAAGCTCCTACGCTTGCCTGATGGTGGCCGGCAGCAGGGAGGGGAGCGCGGCGTGACCGTCGATCCGGCGGAAACCGTCGCGTTCCTGCGGCGCCGCGAGGCCGCCCGCCAGCGCGAGCTGGACGCGCGCTTCCGCACGGCGTGGGCCGATTTCGATCGCCTCGTGGCGATGATCGCGAGCGAGTTCGCTCCGCGCCGCATCTGGCAATGGGGGTCGCTCCTCCATCGTCCCCACTTCTCCATGCGATCCGACATCGACATCGCCGTCGAGGGCCTCGGCCCCGCCGCGCGGCTGTTCCGGCTCCAGGCGCGCGCCGAGGAGCTGACGAGCTTCCCGCTGCACGTCGTCGAACTGGAGCGCATCCAACCGGAGTACGCCGACCTGATCCGCACGTCGGGCCGGTTGGTCCATGGCGTCCGCTGAGCGGCTGGCGGCGCTTGCCGCCGAACTCCGGTCGTCCCTGCCGGTGCTGCAGCGCATCGACCGCTTCCACGACGACTTCTACCGCCAGCCGCGCGCCTCCGCGCGGTCCGTCGAGAACGCGATCATCGTCAGCGACGTGATGGTGTCGTTCTACACGTGCCTGGAGACCGCCTTCCTGCGCATCAGTCAGCTCTTCGAGAACGCCCTCGACGACGCCCGCTGGCACGAGCAATTGCTTCGGGCCATGACCTGGACCGTTCCGGGCGTCCGGGAGCGGGTCATCTCCGACACCACCTGCGCCGCCCTCTCCGAGCTGCGCCGGTTCCGCCACTTCAAGCGCTACTACTTCGCGTTCGACTACGACTGGGAGCGATTGGATCTGGTGAGATCGAAGTACCTGGCCTGCCGCGACCGGGTCCGTGCGGAACTCGAAGCCTACGCGGCGTACGTCGAACGGCTCGCCGAGGAGGCTCGGCAGGCTTGACGGCCCGTGGCGTGGCTCTCGACGGGGAGTCCTGGCCCCGCGCCCCGTCCGCGGCGTGTTCCAAGTTCCGCAGCCTGGAGGAGGCGCAACGGGCCAGACAGCGCGGGCGCCCCTCACCCCGCCCTGCGGGAGCGAGCGGAGAGGCGCCCGGCTGATCGATCGTCCGGCGTGCGACGCCGCAGCCGCTACCGCGCGAGCGGGTCCGGCCGCATCTGGAAGCGGACGATCTCGCTCGTCGCTCCCTTGCCGCCCTCGAGGTGGAACGGCGACCCCGTGTTGAAGCTGGACCAGACGCCGCGCCCCTTCCAGCCCGCGTCCGGGTCGTCGATCCGTCCGTCGAGGCCGCGGCTGTAGAAGCCGAGCGGGTACGGCACCCGCATCACGACCCACTCTCCGGAATCGGGCTCGAGGGCCAGCAGCGAGTCCGACGACGTGCCGTTGGCGATCGGGACGTTCGCGCCGAGGCCGAGCGTGTCGAACTGGTCGACCCAGTTGTAGTAGTGGTAGTCGGCGTTGGCCGAGCCTTCCACCCCCTTCAGCCGCGGACCCGGCGTCGGGTAGAGCGTCCATCCCTCGCGGCAGTGCTGGCCGGTGGCGGTCGGGCCGTTCCGCACCGTGCACTTGCTGCGGTCGAAGCTGGCGAGGTGCCCGCTGCCGCCGAGCGCCGTCCAGATCAGGCCGTTGCGGTCGACGTCGATGCCGCGCGGACCGAATCCCCACTCGGCCGGATCGCCGTCCGGATCGTACGGCGGCTCGTAGACCTCCGAGATGCAGGTCTCGGGCGGGCTGTCCCCGAGGTCGAGGCGGATCAGGCGGCCCGGCACGTCGAAGCGCCGCGTGATCCAGACCGAGCCGTCCGGGTGGGGAATCACCCCGTAGGCCCGCTTGAACTTGTCGAGGCTGCCGATGCGCGTATCGCGCGCCGGGTCGATCTCGACGTCGCCGTTCCAGTCCGGCTCGTTCCACGGCTTCGTGATGCGGCCGTCGCCGTTGGTGTCGATCACGGTCGGGCACCAGCCCTGCGACACCTGCTCGTCGCCGGTCTCGTCGTAGAGGCGGGTGTTCAGCCAGCCGACCGCCTCGGTCGAGCCGCTCAGCCAGAGCGTGTCGTCCGCGTCGTCGGCGAACTGCAGGTGGTGCGTGAAGTAGCAGGTGTCGATGAGCTCGAACTCGCCCGTCTCCGGGTCGTAGTAGGAGAGCTGCCGCGACTCGTCGCGGTGCTGGATCGGGTAGTAGCGCGCCGACGGGTGGTCGGAGCCCTCCAGGCACCAGCCCGGGACGTCGTTGGGCCGGACGTACTGCGTGATCCAGAGGCGTCCCCGATCGTCCAGCATGGGGTTGTGCGCGCTCCGGCTCTGGAGATTCACGGGCTCGTCGCCCCAGTAGAGCGACGGGATCGCCGTCGACGACCCCTGGTAGGAGTCGCCGCGCCGCGGGCGCTCGATGCGCGTGGGCAGATCCATGCGGACCGACTGGTGGGTGCGCGGATCCGTGATCACGAGCCCCGCTCCGCCGACGCCGTAGATCGGGCCGTTGGCGTTCAGGAAGGGGTTGCGCTTGTCGGTGGAGATCTCGTCGTGGACCATGCCGCGGGGGTGGCCCCACGCCCACATGCTGAGGACGAGGTTGCGCTCCTTCCCCTGCGGCCGGGGCGGGGCCGGCGGCAGCTCGCCCTCCGCGATCCGGTCGCTCCACTCCGCGTAGAGCTGCAGCGCGCGCGGCCGGCCCATGCGGTTGATCTCCACCGCCATCGCGGGGCCCGCCCCGCCGCCCCGGAGGCGGTACTCCCACGCGTCGGCGGTGGAGTCGAAGTCGTCGAGATCGAGCATGGGCATCTCGCGCGTCGCCTGGTTGCCGAGCTGGTGGCAGAGCTGGCAGCCGTCCTTCAGCCGGTCGATCCAGTCGGCCTGCGTCCGCATCGCGACGCCGATGCCGTTGCCGCGCGGCCCCGTACCCGGGAAGTCGCTCGCCGGCGGCACCTCGAGCAGCGAGTACCAGTAGCTGGCCGGGTAGATCTGCGCGGCCTCGTGCGGATCGGCGACCGCCGCCGTCAGGGCCAGCTCGTCGCCGGGCCGCGCGGGCGTCTTCGCCGAATCGGTCAGCCCGTAGCCGCGCACCCACACCTCGTAGGCCGCGTCCGGGAGGTCCGGCACCACGAAGCGTCCCTCGTCGTCGGTCACGACGATCTTCCGGAAGCCGGTGTCGAGATCGTCCGTCTCGGCGATGACCCAGACGCCGGCCTCGGGGCCCGCGTCGCTCGTCACGACGCCGCCGATGTCGTCGTCCTGCGCCGCGGCAGGGCCGCTCACAACGCTCAGACCCACTCCCAGGAGCAACGCCGCCGCGCAACCGGTCGCCGTACGAAGCCACTTGGGCATGTCTCCTCCATCCATCCGCTCGCGCTATTCTGCCCGCGCCGCCGCCGGATTCCTAGCCCGGCAGCAGAATGCGGGTGACGTTGACGAACGAGAGGCCGACGCCGACCAGCGTGACCGCAATGAACGCCAGCGACGCGATCAGGAGCGCGGTGCTCTCGCGGCGCTCGTCGATGAACCCCATCAGGCTCGCGGCGACCCACCCGCCCGCGAAGCCGCCGCCGTGCGCCCAGTTGTTGATGCCCGGCATCAGGAACCCGAAGATGCCGAGGATGATCGCCCACTGCCAGAGCTGCCGCGTCATCAGCGAGCTGCCGCGCTTCCGGCCGTAGACGATGAGCGCGGCCAGCAGGCCGAAGATGGAGCCCGACGCCCCGATGGTCGGCGCGCCGGACATGGCGTTCGACACGAGGAAGCCCGTCGCCCCGGCGACGTTGAACAGCACGAACATCCGGGCCGGGCCGAAGGCCTCGGCCGCCGCGGGGCCGAGGTTCCGGATCCACATGACGTTGAAGAAGATGTGCAGCAGGCTGCCGTGCAGGTAGATGGCGGTCAGCAGCGTCCACCACCATCCCAGCTGCCAGGCGACCCCGCCGGTCATCCCGAGCATGTAGAGCGCGCGGCCGCCGGGGGAGAGCATCGACAGGAAGCCCCCGCCCTGGAAGATGGCCTCCGGCTGGAGCAGCAGGGCCAGCGCGTAGAGGGTGACGCACGTGCCGACGATCAGCGGGATCAGGTCGAGGCGGTTGCCGACGACGGAGCGCAGCACCGGCGCCCAGCCGAAGAGCCCCGGCCGCCACGCCCCGCAGAACGGGCAACGCTCTTCGTTGATGCCGACGAGGTTGTTGCAGCCGGCGCAGACGATCGAGCCCTGGGCTTGGCGCACGGTGTCAGCGTAGCAGTACCCGAACCGAGCCGTGCCCGTGCGGGTCGCGACGGTGGGCCGCCGGCCTCGACGTCCCCGAGCGGCGCGAGGTCGCGAGGCGCTCCTCGACCCGGGCGCCCCGGAGTGTCAGCCGCGATCGACCGGCGACTCTCGGGCCTCCGTCGCGCCGCCCGGGCCGAGGTGCAGCTCGCACCACCGCAGCATCTCCGCGACGACGTGCAGGACCGATTCCCGCGCGACGTAGCCGTGCGATTCGTGGGGCAGCGTGACGTAGCGGACGGTGGCGCCATGACCGGCGAGCGCCGCGAAGAGCCGCTCGGACTGGAGGGGGAAGGTGCCCGAGTTGTCGTCGATCGCGCCGTGGGTCAGCAGCAGCGGCTCGTCTATCGCCGGGACGTGGAAGAAGGGCGACATCGCTCCGTAGACCTCGGGCGCCTCCCAGAAGGTCCGCCGCTCGTTCTGGAAGCCGAACGGCGTCAGCGTCCGGTTGTAGGCGCCGCTGCGCGCGATGCCGGCCTGGAAGAGGTGGGCCAGCAGGTTGGCCGTCATGAACGCGCCGTAGCTGTGTCCGCCGACGGCGATCCGATCGCGGTCGGCGACGCCGAGGTCGACGACGGCGTCGATTGCCGCCGCGGCGCTCGCCACGAGCTGCTCGACGTAGGTGTCGTTCGCCGTCTCGCCGCCGCCCACGACCGGCATGGCGGGTCCGTCGAGGATTGCGTAGCCCTCGGCCAGCAACAGCAGATGCGAGGCGCCGCGCACGTCGAGGAAGCGCTCCGCCGAGCCGCGCACCTGACCGGCGGCGGCGGCGCTCGTGTACTCCCGCGGATAGGCCCACAACAGCAGCGGGCGACGCTCTCCGTCGCGGTAGCCCGGCGGCAGGTAGAGCGTGGCCGACAGGGTGACGCCGTCGGCGCGCGCGTACCTCAGGCGCTGGCGCCGCACCTGGCGGAGCAGGGGCGCCGGATCGCCATATTGCGTCACGGCACGCTCGGTGCCCGCCGCGAGGTCGCGGACGAAGTAGTTGGGCGGCTCGGAGCGGCTCTCGCGCCGGGTGAGCAACGCGCCGCCGTCGCTCGCCAGCACCGCCATCGCGCGCTCGTAGCGGCCCGCGGGTGACGCGAAGAGCCGCTCGCGCTCGAGCGTGAGGACGTCGAGCCGATCGAGGAACGGGTGGTCCCCCTCCGGCGATGCCCCCCGTCCTGCCAGATAGATGTGGTCGCCGTCCTGCAGGATGGGGCCCGCCGGCCCCCGGCCGGGGCGGCGAAGCGGCGTTCCCGGATCGGCGTAGGCGTCCTCGGCGCTGCGGTCGAAGACCAGCCGCGGGTCGCCCGCGCCCGCGCGCAGCAGCCACGTCCGCCGCCAGCGGGTGGCCCGGTCCGCGGTGTCGACCAGCGCCGTGCCGTCCTCGGTCCACGCGACCCCCGTGACGCGGTGCTCGGTGCGCAGCAACTCGTCCGGCGGCCCGTCGAACGGCGCCTCGAGCGCGAGCACCCGGTCCCGTTGCGCCACGTCCCGTTGCGGATCGCCCCCGTCCTGCGCCTCGAGCCAGACGACGGCAGCGGGCCGGGCGGCGTTCCACCGGTGCTCGCGGGGCCCGGTCGGGACGCCGCCGATGGGAACCGTGTCCGCCACCGGGCGACGCGCGATCTCGATGACGGCCCCGTCGGGCGTCCAGACCTCGACCGACCTTGCGAACCGGGACGCCGGCACCGACCGCGGGAACGGCGGCTCGATCCGCTCGACCAGCAGGTGGCGGCCGTCCGGCGCGGCTGCGACCCGCGCATGGAGCCCGGGCCGACCGATGTCCGTCCGGCGTCCCGTCGCCAGCGCCACGGTGCCGATCTGGCTGGTGAAGTGGTAGGCGAAGAGTGCGTCGTCGTGCGGATCGCGCAGCAGGTCCTGGTAGGTCCGGACGGGCGCAGGGCGGCCTCCGCTCTCTCGCACGAGCGGTCCGTCGGGGGTGCGGGGCGGCTCCGGGGGCGCGCCGCGGGCGGACATCCGGAACCGGCACAGGACGCCGCTGCTGTCCGCCAGCCAGGCGCACGGCTCGCCCCAGACGGCATTGAGCGACGCGCTCGTGAGCGGCCGCGGCACGCCGGTGCCGACGTCGAGCACCCACTGCTCGACGCCGGTGTCGCGCAGCACGGCATACGAGAGGTGGCGTCCGTCGGGCGCGAAGCGTACCCAGCCGAGGGTCGTGCCCCGGGGAGCGACGACGCGCGCCGGCTCTCCCTCGGGATCGAGCGGCTGCAGCGTGATCGCGGCGATTCCCGGGCTCCGCCACGGGGCGCTGTTGCGCGGGTCGATGCGGTAGCCGGCCAGCCGGTGCATCGGCCGCGCGAGCTCGGCGATGCCCGGCATCGAGCGCCGCTCGATCAGGGCGACGACATCGCGATTCGGACTGACCAGAAGATCGGGCGTCCGCGGCGCATCGAGGATCTCGACGATCTCGCGGGGCGGGGTCAGCCACTCGTCGGATGCTGCTGCCGCTGCCGGCTGCGCGGCGGTCGGAGCGGGCGCCGCGCACGCCAGCCCGACCGCCAGCACGACCGCCGCACCCGGACCCGGCACGCTGCGGCGCGTCCTGGACACCCGCCCTCGATTCTCGGTTGGACCAGCGCCTTCAGGCGCGCGCTGGGAGTCTGGGTGTCGAGCGGAGACAATGGGCCGACCGGCGATGCGGCGCCGCCTGCGCCGATACGAGCCCTCCCGCATGGCACCTCTTCGGCGATGACACCTTCGGCGGCGCGACTCTACGCCGTCACGAGCTCCCGCTCGACGGGCGGAGCCGCCGGCGCCGACGGCGCCCGCGGGACATCGCCCGCGTCCTCGCGCAGGTACTTCCAGTAGCCCGGCTTGATCGAGGCGAGGAGCTCGGCGCGCGACTTCACGCGAATCGGTTGCCCCTTGTACAGCCTTCCCGTCGCGTACAGCATGTTCTCGGGGAGGGCGCTGCAGAACATCATCATCGGCCAGGTGAAGTGCGGCCCGTTCGTCTTGCGCAGCCGCGTCGCCCAGAGGGCGACCCCGCCGATCTTGAACGAGAGGGGGCCCCACCAGCTGTAGAGCCCCGGCCGCATGTTCATCTTCCAGCAGCGCATGATGAGCTGCCACTGCAGGCGCGACAGGTTCCGGGTCTCGGTGACGCCGGTGTCGTGCTCCATCCGCGTCCCCTCGAGCGGTGTGAACACGGAGGGGACGAGGAAACCGAAGAGCCCGCGGCGCTCCATCTCGTAGATCAGGTCGAGCGTGGCCTTGACGTCCTCGTCGGTCTCGCCGGGGTTGCCGACCATCAGGGTCAGCATCGGGAACCAGTTGTTGGCGTTCAGGATCTCCAGACCGCGAATCACGACGCTCTGCCAGTCGTCGATGTGGAAGGGCACGCCCTTGCTCGGCATCACCTGCTTGGCCATGCGGACCGAGCCGGTCTCGAGGCCGATGAGCGGCACGAGCGCCTTGCCTTCCGGGTGCGAGCTGAGTCGCTTGAGGTGGATGGGGCTCTTCGGCAGCAGGACGTCGGTGAGCTGCTCGATGAGCACGGGGTCGACGACGGCCGGGGCCATGGTCGAGTGGCTCAGGACGTGCTGCTCGACGCCCGGCGTCTCCACCACGTCGCGGTAGAGGTCGACGAGGGCTTCCCGGTTGGGGAAGAAGAACGGCGTGTCGGTCCGGACCTGCCCCCAGATGAACATGTCCTCCGTCGCCAGCGAGATCTGCCGGTTGCCGTTGGCGACGTTGGCCCGGACCGCCTCCAGGATGCCCTGCCGCGGGAGATCGATCTGCGGGTTGAGGTCGGGCACGCAGAACTGGCAGCGGCGCCCGCAGCCGGTCGTCATCTCGACCACCCCGAACGTCGTCGGCTTCTCCGGGAAGAGCAGCGAGAGCCCGTCCGTCGGATGGGAGACCTCCACGTGCTGCGGCAGGTCGCCGCCGTCGAGGGCCTTGTGGAACAGGGCGATCGTCTCCGCCGACTCGCTGCGGCCGTCGATCACGCAGTCGATCCCGAGGCGTTCGTACGAGTTGGTCTGCGCGATCTGCCACGCCCCGGAGCCTCCGAGCAGCACCCGGAACCCGCCGCGGTGCGGGTTCGCCTGGATCCGATCGAAGAGCAGCTTCGCGTAGTGCGAGTTGATCGGCTCGCGCGAGCTCCCGAAGATGGACGTGTAGACGCCCGCCGCGAAGGTCACGCCGAGCGGGTTGTGGGTCGACAGGGCGACGATCTTCGTCTCGGGACCGATGAAGTCGTCGATGTCGTCCGGGTAGCAGACCACGACCTCGTCGGCCCCGAACTCCTGCGCCATCACCCGCTCGAGAACGCGCAGTCCGGCCGGGGCGGCCTGGGCCGACCCGTCCTCGAACCGCTTGACGTTGCGCCACTCGGGGTACTTCCGGTCCATCACCCACTCCATCCAGATGGGGATGGACGCCATGCCCATCTGGATGAAGTACCCCGCGTGATCGATCATCTCCGTGAACGGAGCCGTCAGAACGATGCGTTTGCCACGACTCATGAGTCGTCCGCCTCCGCAGACTTGTAAGCGCCCGTGCGAGCCGGAATCTTCAGAATCTATCGCACCCGCCGCCAAACGCCAAGACTGAGGCGCCCGAACGGGGGGAGGCGCGGCCCCGGGACCCGCTCCCGTCCGCCGCGGGCCGCCCTGAGGAGCCCGCCGTCGGGTTCCGTCAGGTGGTCGGGGAGCCTCCGCCCGTGCGCCGGGCGGGCGCCGGTATGCTCTTCGCGGGATGCTGTCGGCACGAGTCCCGGCGCGCTGGCGGCCGAACCGCATGTCGCGCACGCTGGCCCGGCTGCGCGCACGCCCGGGCGCCGTCGTCGATCTGACCGAGTCGAATCCCACGCGCGTCGGCCTGGACTATCCGCCCGGCATCCTGAACGCGCTCGCGGACGAATCCGGTCTCGTCTACGATCCGCAGCCGCGGGGGCTGGCCGCGGCCCGGGAGGCGGTGGCCCGCCACCTGGACGGCCGGGGAGTGCGGGTCGACCCGTCGCGCGTGGCGCTGGCGGCCGGGACCTCGGAGGCCTACTCGCGCCTGTTCACGCTTCTCTGCGACCCCGGCGACGAGGTGCTCGTGCCCCGGCCCGGGTATCCGCTGCTCGACCACCTGGCGAGGCTCGACGGCCTCACGCCGCGGCCGTACTCCCTCGTCTACCACGGCGAGTGGGAGATCGACGGCGACGCCCTCGTCCGGCAGGTGTCGCCCCGCACCCGCGCCCTCGTCGTCGTCAACCCGAACAACCCCACCGGCTCGTTCCTCTCCGCGGCGGACTGCGCGCTCGTTCGCGACGTGTGCCGGAGGCACGGCCTGGCGCTCATCGCCGACGAGGTGTTCCTGCGCTACGGGTGGGACGCGGGGGCGCCGCGAGGCCCGACGCCGACGCCGGCCCCGGCCCCGGCCCCGGCCGCGGGCCGCAGCGTGGTCGGCCGCATGGACGGGGTGTTGACGTTCGGCCTCGGCGGGCTCTCGAAGGAGGTCGGGCTGCCGCAGCTCAAGCTCGCCTGGATCGTGGTCGACGGTCCCCGCCGCGGCGTCGCGCGCGCGCTCCGGGCGCTCGACTTCGTGAGCGACGCCTACCTGTCGGTCGCCTCGCCGGTGCAGCTCGCGGCAGGGCGGCTGCTGGAGGACGGCGACGCGGTGGCGCGGAGCATCGCCGCGCGCGTCCGCCGCAACCGGGCGGCGCTCGGCCGACAGGTGGCGGAGCAGCCGGTCCACACGCTGCTCCGCGCCGGCGGGGGATGGTACGCTGTGGTGCAGGTGCCGGCCACGCGATCCGAGGAGACTCTCGTCCTCGAGCTGCTGGAGCACGATCGCATCGTCGTGCATCCGGGCT
>JAPOWL010000302.1 GCA_026707615.1 Acidobacteriota bacterium
CGAGCAGCAGGTTCTCCTGGTCATTGACGAGCTGCCGATACTCCTCAAGCGAATCCTCGACAGGGATGGCGACGGCTCTCGGCGGGTCGACGAGTTCCTGAGCTGGCTGCGCGGCGCCATGCAAGGCATCGACGCCGGTTCTCCGGTCCTCATCGTATCCGGCAGCATCGGGCTCGCACCCCTGGTGCAGCGCCTCGGCATCCCCGACCGCATCAACTATCTCGATCCCCTGCGCCTGGGACCCTGGGACCGTCGCACCAGCACGACGTGTTTCGACCTTCTGGCCGCGAACCACGGGTTGCGGGTCGAGGAAGGCGTGGCGGACGCCGTGTACGACACGATCGGGCTCGGCATTCCGCACCACGTGCAGTCGTTCTTCGCCCGGTTGCGGGAGTTCGCCGTCATGAACAACCGCGACCGAGTGACGGTGGCGGACGTAGACACCGTCTACCGCACGGTGCTGCTCGGGCCGGCGGGGCAGAACGACCTCGTGCACTACCAGACGCGTCTCAAGGAGGCGCTGGAAGACGACCTTCACACGATCGCCATGGAGATCCTGGCCGAGGCCGCCATCCAGGGAACGTTCACGCCGACCGCGAGACGATGCCTCGAGCATTGCTACGCGCCGGTCGCCGACGACGTACCCAATCGCATCACCGACGTGCTGGACGTCCTGGTGCACGACGGCTATCTCGAGGACGCCGACGAGGGCTACCGCTTCCCGTCGAGGCTGCTGAGAGACTGGTGGTCTGCGCGCTTTCGCGGTCACCATGTCCCGCTCGAGCGGCGGGCGCGCACGGCAACCGTGCCCGGGGCGGGCCGATGAACGGAGTGCACGACCGACCGATCCGCAAGTTCAATCCGGGGACGCTGCAGTCGGATGACGAGGTGGTCCGACAGTTCGTGGTCCGACACCGCGAGCTCGACCTCGTGCTCGACGTCCTGCGTGGGAATCTCGATTCATCGTCGTGTCAGCACGTACTCATCGTCGCACCGCGCGGGCGGGGCAAGACCATGCTGCTGGCCCGCGTCGGCGCGGAGCTGCGAACCAACGCCGATCTCGCCGGGCGTCTGTTCCCGGTCCGATTCATGGAAGAGAGCCAGGAAGTCTTCACGATGGCTGACTTCTGGATCGAGGCGTTGTTCTACCTGGCCCAGGCATGCGCACGCGCCGGCGATGCGGAGCACTCCCGGGATCTTCTTGCGACGCACGGCGATCTGACCGCACGGTGGAACGACGGGGCCACGGAGGATCGCGCACATGCCGCCGTCCTCGAGACCGCGGATCGCCTGGGCAAGAGACTCGTCCTCATGGTCGAGAACCTGCAGGACCTGTCCAACGCCGTCGACGACGACTTCGGCTGGAAGCTCCGCAAGACGCTGCAGGCCGAGCCCCAGATCGTGCTGCTCGCCACCGCGATCAGTCGTTTCAAGGGGCTCGACGACGCCTCGCAGCCGTTCTTCGAGTTGTTTCGGATCGTTGATCTGGAACCGTTGGATACTGACGAATGCCGCCGTCTCTGGCACGTGGTCAGCGGCCATCCAGGGAAGGGCCGCGAGATCGAGCCGCTCCGGATCCTGACCGGCGGCAACCCACGCCTGCTGGCGATCGTCGCAGAGCTCGCACGCCACCGGTCATTGCGGCAACTACTGGAAGACCTGACTACGTTGATTGACAACCACACCGAGTACTTCCGAGGCCACCTGGAGGTCCTCTCCAAGACCGAGCGACGCGTCTATCTTTCGGTGATCGACCTCTGGCAGCCGTCGACCACCAGCGAGATCGCCTCACGGGCTCGTATGGATGTTCGTATCGTATCGGCGCTGCTCGGGAGGTTAGTCGGGCGGGGCGTCGTGCTGGTGGGTGGGAAGGGCAGGATGCGGCAGTATGCGGCCGCCGAGCGGTTGTACAGCGTCTACTATAAGCTGCGGCGTGAACGAGACGATGCTGTGATTGTCAAGTGCCTGATCCAGTTCATGACGGCGTTCTATAGCGATGACGAACTGGCGGCGCTGGCAGTAGACGATCGAGGTGGGACGCGGCTGAGAGGCGACGATGCGCTCGACCTTCAGGTTCAGGTTGCGATGGCGCTGGTCAACAAGGGTGTGACGCACGACCAACATGACGAGCCGGAGGCGGAGCTAGTCGCCTACAACGCGGTGGTCGAGCGTTTTGGTGAAAGCGATGCGCCGGCGGTTCAGGTGCCGGTGGCCATTGCACTGGTGAACAGGGGCATCACGCACGGGCGGCAAGGCGAACCCGAGCAAGCGCTGGTCGCCTACGGGGCGGTGGTCGAGCGTTTCGGCGACAGCGACTTGCCAAACCTTCAGGTGCAGGTTGCCAAGGCGCTACTCAACAAGGGCTTCACGCACGGCCAGCGCGGCGAGTCTGAGGAGGCACTGGGCGCCTACGACCAAGTGGTCGAGCGTTTCGGCGACAGCGACGCGCCGGAGCTGCGGGCGCAGGTTGCCATGGCGCTTGTCAACAAGGGTGTGACGTACGGCCAGCGCGGGGATTCCGAGTCGGAGCTGGCTACCTACGGCGCGGTAGTGAAGCGCTTCGGCGACAGCGACGCACCAATCCTGCACCTGCAGGTCGCGATGGCGCTGTTCAACAGGGCCATCACGTACGGCCAGCGCGGGGATTCCGGGGCGGAGTTGGCGGCCTACGGTGCGATGGTCGAGCGCTTCGGCGACAGCGACGTACCGAACCTGCGGCAGCAGGTGGCCAAGGCGCTCGTCAACGTGGGGCTCGCGCACGACCAGTGTGGCAACTCCGAGGAGGCATTGGCGGCTTACGGCGAGGTGGTCGACCGCTTTGGCGATGCCGAAGCGCTCGACCTGCGACAGCAGGTGGCTCAGGCGTTGGGCAACAAGGGCCGCACGCACCACCAGCGTGGGGAGTTCGAGGAGGCGATGGCCGCCTATGGCGCGATAGTCGAGCGCTTCATTGATAGCGAAGTGCCGGACCTGCAGGTCATGGTGGCCGCCGCGCTGGTCATCAAGGGAGGTTTGCACGGGCAGCGCGGCGAGTCGGAGGAGGCACTGGCCGCCAGCGACGCCGTAATCCGGCGGTTCGGTGACAGCGCTGCGCCCAGGGTAAAGCTGCAGGTCGCTAGGGCACTCGTTAGCAGCGGCATTACGCACGGGCAGCGCGGCGAGTCGGAGGAGGCGCTGACCGCCTACAGCGCGGTAGTCGAGCGATTCAACGAAAGCGAAGTGCCGGAGCTGCAGGCACTGGTTGCCGCAGCGCTGGTTGCTACGGGCATTACGCACAGCCAGTGCGGCGACTCCAGGGAGGCGCTGGCCGTCTACGGCGCGGTGGTCAAGCGGTTCGGCGACAGCGAAGTGTCGGACGTGCGGTTGCAGGTTGCTAGGGCGTTGGTCCTCAAGGGCGGCACTCATCACAACCGTGGAGAGTTCGGGGAGGCATTGGCGGCCAGCGAGGCCGTGGTCGAGCGCTTCCACGACAGTGACTCGCCGGACGTGCAGGTGCAGGTTGCCCAGGCGCTTAACATCAAGGGTGGCATTCACCCCTCGCGCGGCGAATCCGAGGAGGCGCTGGCGGCCAGCGACGCCGTGGTCGAGCGCTTCGGTGAAAGCGACGCGCCGGACCTGCAGAAGGAGGTTGCCAGAGCGTTGATGATCAAGGGCACCACGCTTGGGTTGCGTGGCGAGTTGGAGGAGGCGCTGGCAGTCGTCGACGTGACAATCGGTAGATTCGGCGACAGGGACGAACCGGGCCTTCAGGCAACTGTTGCCATGGCGTTGGTTACGAAAGGTCTATTGCACAGCCAGCGTGGGGAGGCCGAGGAGGCACTGGCGGCCTGCGAGGCGGCAGTGGAGCGCTTCGGCGAAAGCGAGGTGCTGGGCGTGCAGGTGCAGGTTGCCAGAGCGCTGGTAGAGAAGGGTCGGGTGCATGGCCAGCTGGGAGCATTCGAGGCTGAGTTGTCCGCCTACGGCGCGGTGGTCGAACGATTCGGCAACAGCGACACGGCCGACCTTCGGTCGATAGCTGCCGAGACGCTGGTCAACCAGGGGCATCGACAGATCGAGATCGGTCGTCGCGAAGAAGCCTTGCGCACCAGCGAGGAGCTCGAGCGTCGTTGGGGTGCGATCACGGACGATGCCCATGTCGGATTCCAGCTGTGGCGGGCAAAGTGGGTGCGAGCAAGCGTGCTGCTCGTAATGGGGGAAGACCGCGTTGCGCTGGAAGCGTTACGGTCGGCCTGCGACGCGCTCGCCGTCGGTGACACTCGGATGCTACGAGAGGTGTTGGGGCGGGTGCCCATGCTGATCGCCGCGGGGGCGTCGCCGCGGGAGGTCGTAGAGGTGCTGTCGGTGAACAAGATGGTAGCTGACGCGGTTGCGCCACTCATTGTCGCCCTGCGCCAGCTGGCTGGCGAGCCAGTTCGCGCAGCAGCCGAAATCCTAGAGGTCGCCGCCGATGTCCGCGAACGGATCAACGCCGCCAGGGCGGCGTGGCGGGCGTCGCGTCCGCTGTCGGTTTCCCCCGGGGCGGAGGCTCTGCCCACGCGGACGTGAGCGGATGACCGCCGACTCAGGTGGTCAGCCTACCCGCCGATGAGGGGAACCTCCTGCACGGCCTCGAAGTCGACGAGCGACTTCAGGTAGTCGAGCGTCGCGAGCAGCTCGTTGTTGCGCGCCATGGCGAGGTCGCGCTGCGCCCGGAAGACGAAGAAGCTCGTCGACAGGGCGACGTCGAAGCGGCGCTGCTCCGCCTCGAGCCGCAGCTCGGCGAGCTCGCGGGCGACGCGGGTCGCCTCGACGCGCTGCAGGTTCGTGTTCACGCGGCGGGCGACGTCGCGCACCTCGGTGGCGACGCGGATCTCGATCTCCAGGAGCCGCGCCTCGCCCTGCGAGCGCTCGAGCCGTGCCCGGGCGAGGTTGGCGTCCGCGGTGCTGCGGCCGAGCGGATAGCCGACCGTCAGTCCGAGCTGCCACGACGGGAAGTCGTTGCCGAGGAGATCGCCGAGGACGTCGCCGAACGCGTAGTTCTGCTCGCCGATGACCGGCCCCGGGAACCCGGGTCCGCGAAGGAAGCGCCGGCCGCCGAGGCCGGCGACCGAGTAGTCGACGAACAGGTTGAGGTCGGGCAGGCGCTGGTTGGCGAAGAAGCGGGCGTTGGTGTCGGTGTTCTCGATCTGCTTGCGGAGCTGGTCGACGTCGGTGCGCCGCTCGATCGCGGCGCGGACCGCCGCGTCGACGTCGATGCGGCGCGCGGTGAGCACCGGCGCGTCCGTCGGCAGGAGGCGCACGGACCAGAAGTCGGGCGCCGCCGGGTCCAGGATGAGCGTGCGCAGGAGGTCCTCCGCGCCCGCGATCTGCGCCTCGGCGACGATCACGGCCTCCTGGTTGCGCGCGACCTCCGCCTCGGCCTCGACGATGTCGATCGGCGCCATCGTGCCGACCTCGACCCGCGCGCGGTTGTTGCGCAGCGACTCCTCGGCGAGCTCGAGCGACTGGCGCTGCACATCGAGGAACGCGATGGCGAAGACGAGGTCCCAGTATGCGTTCCGCACGCTGCGCTCGGTCGCGGCGACGGTCTGGCGCAGCCCGATGTCGGCGATCTCGCGGTTCGTCGTGGCCACCGTGACCTGCTGCCGGCCGGCGTCGATGGCGAAGTTCCTGAGCAGGGGCTGCGTGTAGGAGAGGCGCAGGTTGGAGCCCAGGGCGGGGTTGAAGGAGCTGAAGAAGCTCGTGGTGGTGCGCCGGGTCCCGTCCCAGGCGGCCGTGTACGAGCCGCCGGCCCACGGCATCTGCTGGTTCACCGTGAAGACGTTGCTGAAGAGCTTGTTGACGACCTGCGTGTCGACGCCGTCCAGGAAGGTCGCCGACGGCGTCACGGCATTGTCCCGCAGCATGTCGAGGGACAGGTTGGGAAGCCAGACCGAGCGGGCGTCGGCCACGACCGTGTCCTGGATCTGCGGGCCGTAGCGCTCGGACCGGATGCCGAGGTTGTTCTCGAGGGCCAGCGCGACCGCTTCGTCCACCGACAGGCGCCGGGTCGGTGCCGCAGCCGGCTGGACCGTGCCCGGGGGGAGGAGCACGCCCGTCGCCGGCGCCCGTCCGCCGGGCGCGGGAACGAGCCCCTGGCCGCGTCCGGGGGGCGGAGTCGCAACGTGAACGAGGAGGCAGGCGGCAAGCACGGCGGCACGGCAGATGGAAGGATTCATGGTGCGTTCTCTGCTCTGACGGATAGACGGACGGGGGTGGGCCGCGGTTCGGCGGCCGATTGTATACTGGCGCGTTCCGCCGCCCGCCGGGCCGGCGATGCGCAACCTGAAGCTCACGCTCGCCTACGACGGCACCGAGTACGTCGGCTGGCAGCGGCAGGCCGGAGGGCGATCGATCCAGGGCGCCCTCGAGTCCGCCCTGGCGGAGATCGAGGGCGCGCCGGTGACCGTGGTCGGGGCGGGCCGCACCGACGCCGGCGTGCATGCGCTGGGGCAGGTGGCGAGCGTCCGCCTGGCCCACGGCATCGAGCCGCGGGTGCTGGCGAGGGCCCTCAACGCGAAGCTCCCGGCCGACATTCGCGTCCTCGGCGCCGCTGCTGTCGGCGCCGGCTTCCACGCCCGCTACTCCGCCCGCTCCAAGACGTACCGCTACTGCGTGAGCAACGGGGGCGTGGCGCATCCGTTCGCAGCGCGGTATGCCTGGCACGTCGCGGCTCCGCTGCAGCTCGACGCCATGCGAGCCGCGGGGGACCAACTCCTCGGGCGCCACGACTTCGCCGCGTTCCAGTCGACCGGCTCCCAGGTCCGCTCGACCGTGCGGACACTCTCGTCGCTGACCATCGAGCGCCGGCCGGCGTGCGGCCCGGAGGGAACGACCGGCGGCACCGGGGCGGCCCTGCTCACGGTCGAGGTCGAGGGCGACGGCTTTCTGCGGCACATGGTGCGCGCGATCGTCGGGACGCTGGTCGAGGTAGGCCGCGGGCGGCGGGCGGCCGATGACATCACGCCGGTCCTGGAGTCGAAGCGGCGCGATCGCGCGGGCCCGACGGCGCCGGCCCACGGCCTGTTTCTCGTGCGGGTCACCTGCGCCGATGCTTGAACGTGTCCCTAACGCACTGTATCATCGAGGGTTAATGGGGCTCGCCGACGTGTTGGCCACGGTGCCGGACGGTTCCCCGCAGGCCAGCCTCGCGCACCAGGTCGACTATGCGCGCCTCCCCTCCCACGTCGCCGTGATCATGGACGGCAACGGGCGCTGGGCCGCTCAGCGACGCCTGCCCCGGGTCGAGGGCCACCGCGCGGGCATCGACTCCGTCCGGGACATCGTCGAGGTGTCGGCGCGGCTCGGCATCGACGTGCTGACGCTCTACGCGTTCTCCGTCGAGAACTGGAAGCGGCCGCCCGCCGAGGTCTCCGTCCTGATGGGGCTGCTCAAGCGCTACCTCCGCCTCGAGCTCGACACCCTGATGGAGAACGACATCCGCTTCCGCGTCATCGGCAGCGAGGCCGGGCTGTCCCCCGACGTCCGCTTCGAGCTGGCGGCGGCCGAGCGGCGGACCGGTGCGAACGGCGGCATGTGCTTCAACATCGCGCTCAACTACGGCGGGCGAGCCGAGATCGTCACCGCCGCCCGCCGGGCCATCGAGGCCGGGCTGGATCCGGCGGCGCTCGACGAGCGGCAGTTCGGCGAGCTCCTGTACACGGGCGGCCAGCCGGACCCCGACCTGCTGATTCGTACGAGCGGCGAGATGCGCGTCAGCAACTTCCTCCTGTGGCAGATCGCCTACGCCGAGATCTGGGTGACCGACACCTTGTGGCCGGACTTCCGGTCGCTCCACTTCCTCGAGGCGGTGGTCGCCTACCAGAAGCGCGACCGCCGCTACGGCGGCATCAAGGAAGAAGCGGTAGGTGCCGGGCGGTAGCGCGACCTTGCGGTCGCGAGCGAGGCGGGGCGGCAGGCGCCGGTGACCCGCGTTCTGAGCGCCGCGGCGCTGCTGGCCGTCGTCGTCGTCACGATCTGGCTGCTGCCGCCCGCGGCCACCGTCGTGGTGGTCGCGGCTGCGCTCGTGATCGCGGTCGTCGAGTACGCGGGGCTGGCGAAGGCAGGCGGGGTCGACGTGGCGCGCGTACCGGCCACCCTCGCCGCGCTCGCCGCCGCCGCCGCCGTGGCCTTCGAGCCGGCCGCTCTCGCCCCGGTGCTCCTGGCCTCCCTGGTCCTGATCGGCGTTGCCGAGCTGGCCGGCGCGTCCGGCGACGGCGCGCTGAGTCGGGCGGCCGTCGGCGCGTTCGCGGCCGTCTACCTCGCCCTGCCCTTCGGCGTCCTCGCCGACCTCCGTCTGAACGGCGGGCCGGAGGCGCTGTCGCTGCTCCTCGTCACCGTCATCGCCAGCGATACGGCGCAGTACTACGGAGGCCGAACGCTCGGCCGCCGCCTGCTGGCGCCGGCGATCAGCCCGAAGAAGACCGTCGAGGGGGCGGCCTTCGGCATCGCGGCCGGGATGCTGGTCCTCGGCCTCGACCCCGGCGGCTGGCTGCCGGAGGTGGCGCCGGCCGGGCGGGTGCTGCTGGGCGCCGGGGTCGCGGTCGCGGGCATCGCCGGCGATCTGTTCGAGTCGCGTCTGAAGCGCGCCTCGGGCGTGAAGGACTCGTCGGCCCTCATACCGGGGCACGGAGGCCTTCTGGACCGCGTCGACGGGCTGCTGTTCGCCGCCCCTGCGTACTGGCTGGTCGTGAGAGTGGCGACGTGAAGTCAATCGCCATTCTCGGCTCGACGGGCTCCATCGGACGGAGCGCCCTCGCGGTCGTGGACGCGCATCCGGATCGCCTCTCGGTCGCCGGACTCGCCGCCGGCACCAGCGCCGCGCGACTCGCGGAGCAGGCGTCGCGCTATCGGCCCGCCGTCGTCTCCATGGCTTCGCCCGAGGCGCTGGCGGACCTGGAGCGCCACGGCCTGCCGGAGGCGACGGTCGCCGGTTCCGGACCCGTGGGGCTGACCGCGGTGGCGACGCATCCCGCCGCCGATATCGTTCTCTGCGCCTCCTCGGGGACCGCCGCGCTCGAGGCGGCGCTGGCCGCCATCGACGCCGGGAAGACCATCGCGCTCGCCAACAAGGAGGTCCTCGTCATGGCGGGCGGTCTGATGATGGACGCCGCCCGCCGCCGGGGAGTCTCCATCCTGCCGGTCGACAGCGAGCACAACGCGATTCACCAGTGCCTCGACCGGCGACCCCCCGCCGAGGTCGCGCGCCTCCTGCTCACGGCGTCGGGCGGCCCCTTCCGCGACTGGCCGGCGGAGCGGCTCCAAGGCGTGACCCCGGAGCAGGCGCTCCGCCATCCCACCTGGTCCATGGGGCCCAAGATCACGGTCGATTCCGCGACGCTGATGAACAAGGGACTCGAGGTGATCGAGGCGCGCTGGCTGTTCGACGTGCCGCCGGACCGCATCGACGTGGTGATCCACCCGCAGTCGATCGTCCATTCGCTCGTGGAGCTGCGGGACGGGTCCGTGCTGGCGCAACTGGGCGTGACCGACATGCGGCTGCCGATCCAGTACGCGTTCTCCTACCCCGAACGCTGGGGGGCGCCGCTGCCCGGTCTCGACCTCGCGCGCTGCGGCGCCCTGACGTTCGGGGAGCCCGACCACGGGCGCTTTCCCTGTCTGGGGCTGGCGTACGGCGCCCTCAGCGGCGGTCCCGGGCTGCCGGTCGTGCTCAACGCCGCCAACGAGGTGGCGGTGGCCGCGTTCCTCGAGGGGCGGCTGCCCTTCCCGGGCATCGCGGCGGTCATCGAGGAGGTTCTCGACGCCGGGGCGGCCGGCCCGGCCGCGGCGCCCGACTCGCTCGCCGGGGTGCGCGAGCTCGACCGCTGGGCGCGCGAGCGCGGCGCGGCGGAGGTGGCCGGGATACAATCGAGCGGATCGATTCGGCGGGGGATTCTGTGACCAGCCTGCTCGCGTTCCTGTTCGTGCTTGGCGTGCTCGTCTTCGTGCACGAGCTCGGCCACTTCGCCATGGCGCGCCGACTCGGTATCCGGGTCCTGACGTTCTCGCTCGGATTCGGGCCGAAGGTGCTCAAGGTGCGCCGGGGCGACACGGAGTACTGCATCAGCGCCATCCCGCTCGGCGGCTACGTGAAGATGGCGGGCGAGAGCCCCGAGGACCGCCACACCGGGGCCGGCGACGAGTTCATGTCGAAGTCGAAGTGGGAGCGCTTCCTGGTCCTCGTGATGGGACCGGCCATGAACGTCGTCCTTGCCGTGCTGGTGATGTGGATCGTGCTCTACCAGGGGGCCGAGGTCCCGGCCTACGAGCAGCAGCCGCCGGTGGTCGGCCGGGTCGTGGAGGACTCGCCGGCGGACCGTGCCGGCATCGCCGTCGGCGAGCGGATCGTGAGCGTGGCGGGGCGGGTGGTCGACACCTGGGAGGCGTTGTTCGTCGCCGTGCTGCCGCGGGCGGAGCGGGAGATTCCCATCGTCGTCCGGGACGCCCAGAGCCGCGAGCGCACGCTCCAGATCGTGCCCGACGCCCGCACCCAGTTCGCGATGGGCGACCTCGGGGTGGGACCCGAGATGCGGGCCCAGATCGTCAGCGTGACCCCGGGCGATCCGGCCGACCGGGCGGGTATCGCGGTCGGCGACGTCATCCTGGAGATCGACGGCGAGCCGGTAGCCGGGAACGACCTCGTCGAGCGCATCAGCGGGAGCGGCGGCACGCCGCTGACCCTGACGCTGCGGCGGGGCGAGGACCGCGAGCAGGTGACGGTCACCCCGGCGGCGCGCGGCGACCGGGCGGTGATCGGCGTCGGCTTCTCGGAGTTCGAGTTCCGCATCGTGGAGCCGGGCCTCCTCGAGGCCTTCGGCATGAGCCTCGAGCGCAACTACGAGTGGTCGGGCCTCATCTTTCAGACGCTCTGGGGGCTGCTCACGGCCGAGACCTCGCCGCGGCAACTCGTCGGACCGGTCGGCATCGCGCAGCTGTCGGGCGGTGCGGCGCAGGTCGGGTGGGTCGCCCTGTTCAGCCTGATGGCGATGATCTCGCTCAATCTCGGCATTCTCAACCTGCTGCCGATCCCGGTCCTCGACGGCGGCCACATCTTCATCATGGCGATGGAAGGAGTAACCCGCCGCGACTTCAGCATGCGCGTCAAGGAACGGATGCTGATGGCCGGCCTCGTCGTGCTGATGATGCTGATGGTCACCGTCATCTACAACGATCTGACCCGCATCCAGTGGATCGAGGCGCTCCTTCCCTGGCGCTGAGGCCTACCCCGCTGCCTGGCAGTCCGGTATGGGCAGAACGCCGGAGCGAGGCGCTCCCGCGCTGGTGCTGAAGCCCGTTGCCAGGCCCGGGCCGCGCGCGGGCCCCTACCGCCACTCATGACCGGGTCGTTCGCCCCGCCGTCCGGAGATCTGCTCGTCGACGCCCGCGCGTTCGCGGCGCATCGCTTCGGCCGCTTCCTGGTGGCCGAGTTGCGCGTTCCGCACCGCGTCCTGAGCACGTCCGCCCGCGGCGGAGGGCAGCGCGAGGACATCCGCTTCCTGGCGAACCACCAGAGCTGCGAGGCGACGGACGACCGGGAGCGACACCAGCGCATCACGAGCCTCGGTCCCACCGCCTACCATGAGGAAGTCTGCCGCGAGATGGCCGTGGATCCCGGCGCGACGGTCCTGATGGGTACCGCGGCGAACATGGCCTACGCCGTCCACCGCGAGGCGACGTTCGACGACCTGCGCGTGGACGTCTTTGCGACGGCTGGCGTGGCGGGCAACGCGGCGCGGGCCGGGGACCCCGCCGCCTGGACGGAGACCGACGACGGTTGGCAGCGGGCCGCGGCCCGAGCCGGGACGATCAACACGATGCTGCTGCTGGCGTGTCCGGTCACCCCCGCCGCCCTCGCCCGCGCCGTGGTGACGATGACGGAGGCCAAGTCGGCCGCGCTCTCCGAGCTGGCCGTGCCCAGCCGCTACTCGCCCACCATCGCCACCGGCACCGGCACCGACCAGTTCTGCGTCGCCGCTCCGCTCGACCCGACGCGCCCGCCGAGGACGTCGACGGGCCCGCACGCGAAGCTGGGGGAGATCATCGGGGTCGCGGTGCGGGACGCCATCAAGGAGGCCCTCCGCTGGCAGAACGGGCTCGAGGCCTCTTACACGCGCGGGCTGTTCCACGCCCTGGGGCGCTTCGGCCTCACCGAGGCCCGGGCCGTCGAGAGGCTCGGGGACCTCCTGCCCGCTCCGAGCCACGAGCTGCTCGACAAGAACCGGCGGGCCGTCTTCTACGAACCGGGGGTCTCGGCGGCCGCCCACGCCCTGGCCGCGGTGCTGGACCGCAGGGCTTTCGGGACGCTCCCGGCCGGGGCCGCGAACGAGGCGCTGCGCCAGCAGGCGGCATCGCTCGCCTCCGCGCTCGCCGCGCGGCCGGAGAAGTGGCCGGCCTTCCACGCCGAGCTCGCCGGAGCGGTCGACGATCCGATCGAGCTCGTGCTGCGCGCGGTCGCCCTCGGCTGGAACGCGAAGTGGACCTGAGCGGCCTCGCGCCGCGGGCCGATCTGCTGGTCCTCGCGCTGGCGCTCGACCTCGCCTTCGGGGACCCGAGCTACCGCTGGCACCCGGTGCGCCTCGTCGGAGGCCTTCTGGTCCGGATCGAGCGCGCGTTGCGGGCCGCCGGGGCGAACGGCCGCGGCGGCGGGTGCGTGCTGTTCGCCGTTCTCGCCGTCGCCTTCGGGGGAGGTGCGGCGGGCGTCGTGGTCGGCGCACGGGCGGTCCACCCGGGGGCCGCGCAGGCCGTCCACCTGTTCCTGCTCTACAGCCTGATCGCGCTCGGTGACCTGCTCGCGCACGCCGGGGCCGTCGACGCCGCCGCCAGGGCTGGCGATCTGCACGCGGCCCGCGCCGCGGCGGCCCGACTCGTGGGCCGCGACACCGACCGCATGGACCTCGCGGCCTGCCGGCGCAGCGCGATGGAGAGCCTGGGGGAGAGCCTCGTCGACGGGGTGGTCTCGCCCATTTTCTGGTACTGCGTGGCGGGCCTTCCCGGGATCCTGGTGTTCAAGGTGGTCAGCACCATGGACTCCATGGTCGGATACAAGACCGAGCGGTATCGGCGTTTCGGCTGGTGCGGGGCGCGCCTCGACGATCTGCTGAACCTGATTCCGGCGCGGGTGTCGTGGCTGCTGGTCGCGGCGGCGGCCGTGGTGGTGCCCGGCGCATCGGGCCGCGAGGCGCTGCGCTGCGGCTGGTGGCAGCACGCCGTCGTCCCCGGGCCGAACGCCGGCTGGAGCGAGGCGGCGCTCGCGGGCGCCATCCGCCGCCGGCTGGCGGGGCCCATCTGGTCGGGCGGACGACTCGTGACGGAGGTGTGGATCGGCGAAGCGAACGACCCGCCCGGCGGCTCGGCCGACGACTACCGCCGGGCACGGCGGACGACGCTGGCCGCGGCGGGTCTGGCCGCCGCGCTGGCGATCGGCGTGCTGCTGGCAGTCTGGTAGGCACTGACTTCGGACCATGGTCTGCACCAGCTGCTTCCCTTCTGCCCTGTCACATCCTGTATTCTGCCCGCCGATGTTGCCGTCCGCACGTTCCGGCCGGATGGGATTGGTTGGCTTGGAGAGGAGCGACTCCCGTGTTCCTGCGCCACGCGCCTGCTGAATGGACGCCGGGTGCGAGGGTCGTTCCGACCGTCGTGGCCGGCCTCACGGCGGTTCTCGCCGCCGCCTGCGGACCGGCGGCTCCGCCCGACGAGGCGGACGGCCCCGCCCGGCGGATCGTGAGCCTCGACTACTGCGCCGACCAGTACGTGCTGGGCCTGGTCGAGCGCGGCCGCATCCTGGCCCTGTCGCCGGACGCCGGCGAGGCCTTCTCGTACCTGCGGGCGCAAGCGGAGGGCCTGCCCACGGTCCGTCCGCGCGCCGAGGACGTGCTGGTCCTGCAGCCGGACCTCGTGGTCAGGACCTACGGGGGCGGTCCGCGGGCCGGCACGTTCTTCGAGCAGGCCGGCGTCGCGGTCCTCGAGATCGACTACGCGCCCGACGTCGCCAGCGTGCGGGCGGGGATCCGCCGCGCCGCGGCGCGCTTCGATGCCGGCGGCCGCGGGGAGGAGCTGATCGCCGAGATGGACGCCCGGGTCGAGAGGGCGCGGGCGCGAGGAGCGCGATCGCGCGCCCTCTACCTGACGCCGGCGGGCGTGTCGGCCGGTGCGGGCACCTTCGTGGACGACCTGATTGCGGCGGCCGGGCTCGGCAACTTCGACGACCGGAGCGGCTGGCGCTCGATTCCCCTCGAGCGCCTCGCGTACGAGGCGCCCGATGTCTACGCCGTCCCCTCGTTCGGCGCCACCAACCACCGGAACGGCTGGACGCCGTTCCGGCACCCGGTGGCCACCGGGCGGGTCGCAGCCGGGCCGACCATCCCCATCGACGGCTCGACCACCGCGTGCGGCGGCTGGTTTCTCGCCGACGCGGTCGAGGCGCTCGCGGCCGGGGCCGACCCTCCTTGACGGCCCGTGCGGCGTCGCGTAGGCTCCCGTCCACACAGTCGTGGCTGGATGCACGGGAAGTTCGGTGCGAAACCGACGCTGCCCTCGCAACTGTGAGCAGGGACGAAATCCGCACGACGGCCACTGCCCGGTGAGGGCGGGAAGGCGCGGAGAGTAGGCGAATCCTGCGAGCCAGGAGACCGATCCCGCCACGCCTCACGCTGCCTCCGATGGGGAGGCGAGGAGGAATCGTGGCCCCCACCCGGCGCACCGGATCCCTTTCCGTCCGACACGCTCCTTCGCGCTGACGCGGCCAGCGGGATGAGTGACCGCGTGCTCCTCGCGGTGCTGGCCGCGGCCGGGTTGATCGCGATTGCCGCCGCGTGCCTGCTCGGATCGACGCCGCTCGGCGTCGACCGCGTGCTGGCCGCGCTCCTCGGCGGTGCGTCGCCGGGCGACCGCATCGTCGTCTGGGAGATCCGCCTGCCGCGCGCCGCGGCCGCGTTCACCGCCGGCGCCGCGCTCGGCGCGTCCGGCGCCGCGCTGCAGGGGCTGTTGCGGAACCCGCTGGCCGAGCCGGGCGTGCTCGGGGTCTCTGCCACCGCGTCGCTGGCGGCCACCGGGGTCATCTACTACGGTCTCGTTGCCGCGAGTGCGTTTCTCATGCCGATCGCGGCGATCGCCGGCGCCCTCACCGCCACCGCGCTGCTGACGGTGGCCGCGGCGCGGGTCGGCTCGGTGGTGACGCTCATCCTGGTCGGCGTGGGGCTGTCGAGCCTCGCCGGCGCGCTGATGGCGCTGCTGCTGAACCTGGCCCCCAACCCGTTCTCGCTCGCCGACATGCTCAACTGGACGCTCGGAACGGTCGCCAACCGGAGCTTCGACGACCTGATCCTGGCCGCACCCTTCCTGGCCGGCGGCGTAGTCCTGCTGGCGGCGGGGCGGCGCAGCCTCTCGGCGCTGACGCTGGGCGAGGAGGCCGCGGCCGGCGTCGGCGTCGACTTGGCGCGCGCGCGCCGGCTCGTCGTCGTCGGCACGGGGCTGGCCACCGGCGCCTCGGTGTCGATCGCGGGGGCCATCGGCTTCGTCGGCATCGTCGCGCCGGACGTGGTGCGACCGCTGGTCGCGCACGATCCGGCGCGGACCCTCGCGCAGGCGGGCCTGCTGGCGGGCGTCGTGCTCG
>JAPOWL010000021.1 GCA_026707615.1 Acidobacteriota bacterium
GCGAGGTACGAGTCCTCGTCGTTGTCGTGCATCACGAGCACCTGGTCGTCGAGCAGCGCCGGCGACGAGCCCGCCCCCCAGCCCCATTGATCGGGGTGGTACTCGACGTCGCGGGACCAGACCAGGCGTCCGTCGAGGTCGTAGGCGAAGAGTCCCAGGTTGCCGAAGAGCGCGTAGACCCGTTCGCCGTCGGTCACCGGGGTGGCGGAGGCGAACGAGTTCTTCGGATGGATGGTCGCCGTCATCGGCCCGCTGTGCGCGGTGCGCTGCCACAACCGGTCGCCGCTCCCGAGGTCGAGGCAGAGGACCAGCCAGTGGTGCGTGCCGGGGGGCGGGTCGGGCGGAACGTCGGCCCTGCCCGCGGGCAGGTAGAGGCCGGCGCGGGGTCCCTCGTAGTCCTCGTCCGCCACCACCGTCGTGACGAACACGCGGTCGCCCCAGACGATCGGGCTCGACCACCCCAACCCCGGAATCGGCGTCCGCCAGGCGATGTTGTCCGTCGCGCTCCAGGCTTCGGGCAACCCGGGATCGTCGGCGACGACCGCCGTCCCGTCCGGGCCGCGGAACTGCGGCCAGTTGTCGGACTCCGCGGGCTCGGCCCGCGCGGACAGGGCCACCACGACGGCAGTCGCCGCGGCAGTCACCAAGCCGGTCTTGCGTCTCACAGGTCCTCCGTCCCTTGCGGGTCGGGCAGTTCGGCGCCGCTCAGTTGTTCTGCGCCCCGGCGTTGATCCACTGCCGGATGACGTCGATTTGGGCGGACGAAAGGAAGGGCGCGCTCGGCGGCATCCGGTCGCCGACGATGCCCGGGCGGCCCTCGAGCTTCAGTATCAGGTAGCTGGCCTCCGGGTCGTTCGGCTCGACCCGGTCGAGCGTCACCTGGAAGGCCGGATGGTTCACGAGCTGCGTATAGGACTGCCCGTCCCGGAGGTCGAGATCGCCCTCGATGGCGTGGTCGCCGTGGTGCTCGACGCACGAGGGATTGAAGATCTCCCGCTGGATGCTCGTGAGCGTCGGCTGCAGGCCGGCGGGCGGCGCTATAGGCACGGTCGGACCGGTGGGGGAGTCGCTGCCGCACGCGCCGACCGCGGCGACGAGCGACAGCAGGGCGACCGTCAGGAGAAGCCTCATCGACGACTACCTTACCCAACGGGCAGGGTCGAATCCAAGCGGGCGTCCGGACGCCAGGCCTACCGCGGCGGGGCCCCGCGGCGCAGTGGCACTGGACCCGGCGCCCGCCGCGAGCCCGCGTCGCGCACGCGGCCCTCCAGGTTAGCCGCGCACGGGGGTCTCCAGATAGTCGCGCAAGGGGGGCCTCCCGGTAGCCGCGCACGGCGACCCTCCCGGTAGCCGCGCACGGGGGAGCCTCCAGGTAGCGGCGCGCGGCGGCCCGTTGCTACAGGTAGAGGTGCAACTGCGCCAGGAAGGTTCGGATGCGCCGTCTGCCGAACGGCTGATGATCCCGGTAGTACGAGAGATTGACGTGCCAGTGCGTGCGCGGGTAGAGGTCGAGGCCGTAGACCATTCGTCGCACCTCACCCCGTGGATCGGTGTCGGTCCACCGGGTCTGCGGTGAGATCCGCAGCCAGACCCCGCGCACGGCCTCGAGCGACGTCTGGTGGGCGAAGATGTAAGAGCGCCCGCTCGCCTGCAGCCGCTGGAGCCGGACGTCGGCGTGGGTCCAGGTCGTGAGCCGCTCCGTGGGCGCGTAGCCGAACGACAGCCCCGTATCGGTGCTGCGAGGCGCCGCGTCCGAGCGGGCGCGGTGCAACACGGACGCGGCCACGACCGTACGGGGGCCGAGATCGAGCTGCAGCCGGCCGCTCGCGGTGAGCGCCTCGCGTCCGTCGCTGTCCAGGAGCGAAGCGGCGCGGCCCGGCCCCACCGACACCTGCAGCAGTGCAAGGTCCGTCGAGACGCCGACCTCGACGCCGTAGACCTGATCGTCCTCGGCGAGGCCGCGGCCGGCGCGGGTGAACGAGGTGTGGTCGGCGAACCGCACGCCGTACGCGGGAAGGAAGCGACCGCCGCGCACGGTCACCCGCTCGGAGGCCTGCCAGGCCACCCAGTGCTCGTAGGAGACGAAGGCCCCGCCTCCGCGCTCCGGCGCGCGCCCTGCCGTGCCGTAGACCGTCCAGCGGTCCTGTCGCCACGCCGCCTGCAGGTCGAGGTTCATCAGGAAGTTGCGGTCCGGGAGGGAGCGGCCCGCGGCGTCCACCGCGAGATGCG
>JAPOWL010000305.1 GCA_026707615.1 Acidobacteriota bacterium
CGGAGACGAGACCATGAGCATGGCTCAGTACGTCCTGCGATGCCTCGGGCTGGCCGGCGCCCTCGCGGCGCTTCCGTGCCTGGCGCTGGCGCAGCCGGCCGACGAGGCGGGCCCGCCCCGTACCCCCTGGGGCGTGCCGGATCTCGAGGGGACCTGGTCGCTTCCCACGATGACGCCCCTCGAGCGACCGGCCGAATTCGAGGACAGACTTCGTCTCACAGAAGAAGAAGAGGCGGAGTTTCTTGCCACGTCGCGGAGCCGCATCCGCGAGGGGCTCGCTCGGGCCCTGAGCGCCGACTTCGAGCTGGGCGATGGCGGGGTCGACCAGTCCATCTACGACCATCCGCTGCTGGACGGGCGCACGTCGCTCGTCGTCTCACCCGAGAACGGGCGGATTCCACGCACCGAGGAAGGCCGCTACCGGGTGGGCATGCCAGGTCGGCGCATGAGCAGCATCGCGGAGGGCCCCGAGGACCGGGCACTGGACGAACGCTGCCTGGTGGGCGGGATGCTGCCGCTCCGCGGGAGTGCGTTCCCGGCCCGGATCTTCCAGACGCCGGATCATGTGGTCATCCACTACGAGTTCATCAACGCCACGATCACGGTCCCGCTGGACGACCGCCCGCAGGTGTCCAGCGCCATCCAGCAGTGGACCGGGACCTCGCGCGGCTCCTGGGACGGCGACACCCTGGTGATCGAATCGACGAACTTCGACCCGCGCTGGACCTTTGCGGGGTCCGGGGCGGGTATGCGTCTGGTGCAGCGTCTGACGCGGATCGACCAGGCCACGATGCATCAGGAGTACACCGTCTACGACCCGGGCTCGTTCACGGAGCCGTGGTCGGCGGAGTACCCTCTGACCAACACCGAGGAGCCGATCTACGAGTTCGCCTGTCACGAAGGCAATCGGAGCATGACGCTGCTGTTGAACGGCGCGCGCGCCACCGAACAGAAGGCCCGGTTCGTCGGCGCGTTCGGTCTCTCGTCGTTCGAGCGGGTCGGTGGGGCGGCCGCGGACGGTTCGGCGTTCACCGACGGGATGCTGTCGTATGACGCCAGCGGCCGGGTGTCGGTCCAGCTTTCAAGCCGTGAGAGCTATCTGGCCTACTACGGCCGATATGACGTGAACGTCTTTCGGAGAGTCGTCGAGCATGAGGTCGAGGGCGGGTCTCGACCGGATGTGCGGGGCAGGACGCTGAGCTACTCGTACGACCTCGCGGACGACGGCGACACGCTGGTGCTGTCGCTGATGGGTGACGACGGAGTTGAGAGCCGCGCCACCTGGCAGCGTCATCGCTAGTCCCTCCGGACTGCGTTCGACCTGAGGTCACGGCGGCCGTCCGGGGGCGCCGCCCGGGCCCCGAGTACGGTCGGCGGGGGTGCCGCCGGCGGTCGGTGCAGGTTGACGCGCGGCCAGCGTGCAGTTGGGTCCAGAGGCCATCGCCCTGGTCGTGCGGCGGCACACGCACTTGGGCCTGGTGGACGCATGTTGAAGCCGATGGCGACCGCTACCGACCAAGGCCAGCGTCAAGGCAGCGCAAACACGAACAGGTTGTTCCCGAAGCTGGGCCGCAGCTCCGGCGTCAGCGCGAGGAACGCCAGCGGGTTGCCGCCCACCCCCGTGCTCGCGGCGACGTACTGCCGGCCGTCCACGGCGAACGTGATCGGGAAGCCGGTCAGCGGCGAGCCGAGGTTGATCTCCCAGAGCACCTCGCCGGTCTCGTCGTCGAAGGCCCGGAAGCGGCCATTCGCGTCCCCGCCGAAAACGAGCCCGCCGCCGGTGGCCACGAGCGAGGTGGTGGCGGCGCGCTGATCGTGGAGCCAGGCCGTGGCGCCCGTCTCGGCCGAGATCGCCCGCACCGTGCCCACCTGGTCGGTCCCCGGCGCGATCTGGTTGCGCACGGCGAGCGCGTAGAGCTCCAGCGGCAGGGTGTCGTTGCTCTCGACGACCATCATCCGCGCGCACGTGTTCCGCAGCGGGAAGTACATCAGGTTCGTGCGGGGGCTGTAGGCGCCGGCTTCCCAGTCCTTGCCGCCGTTGTAGGTGGGGCAGGCCAGGACCTGCTGCCCGCGGCTCGTGAAGACGAGCTCGGCGCTCTCGGTCACCGCGCCCGTCGCGCCGTCGATCCCGGCGATCACGTTCTGCGTGATGGTCGGCGTGGCCCAGAGGAACTCGCCCGTCGCGCGGTCGAGGGTGTAGACGACGCCGGTCTTGCCGGGGATGCCGGT
>JAPOWL010000067.1 GCA_026707615.1 Acidobacteriota bacterium
TCGCGTTCCACTCGTGCCCCGGCGCCCCGCCGGCCACCGCGTAGGCGTCCACCACGCGGCCCGCGAGCCAGGTCCCGATGAACCCTCCGGCACCGAGCGTCACGAAGGCGATGAAGCCCTGCGCGGCGGCGCGCAGGTCCGCCGGGGCCTTCGTGTCCACGTAGATCTGGCCGGTCACGAAGAAGAAGTCGTAGCAGACGCCGTGCAGGAGGATGCCGCCGTAGAGCATCCAGACTCCGGCCCCCGGGTCGCCGAAGGCGAACAGGACGTACCGCAGGGCCCAGGCCAGCATCCCCACCAGGAGAAGCCGCTTCACGCCCAGTCGCACCAGCAGCCACGGCATCAGGACCATGAAGCCGATCTCGGAGACCTGTCCGAGAGTCATCTTGCCGGCGGCATTGGTGACCCCGATCTCGTTCAGGAAGGGATTGGCGAACGTGTAGTAGAACTGCAGCGGGATGCAGACGAGGAACGAACCGACCACGAAGACCGCGAAGGAGCGCTCTCGCAGGAGCCGCAGCGCGTCCAGGCCGAGGACGTCGCGCGCCGTGACCCGCGTCGCCGCCCTCGCGGGCGGCGTGTGCGGCAGGGCGAGGCAGAAGCCCCCGAGGACGACCGACGCCGCGGCCGCGATCTGCAGGGGTCGCGCGGTGTCCTCGAGAGCGAGAAAGCCCACCGCCAGGCCCGCCGCGATCCAGCCGATCGTCCCGAGCACGCGAACCGCCGGGAACTGCTGGCCGGGGTTCGCCATCTGGCGGAACGCGATTGCGTTCGTCAGCGCCAGGGTCGGCATGTAGCAGAGGGCGTAGGCGAGCAGGACGCCGTAGAACGCTCCGAACGACTCCTGCTGCGACGTCGCGAGCAGCAGGAGTCCCCCCGTGACGTGCAGCGCCGCCAGCAGCCGCTCCGTGGCGAAGAAGCGGTCCGCCACCATGCCGACGAAGAAGGGCGACACCATCGCCGCGATGGCCGTCGTGCCGAAGACGAGCCCGATCTGCTCTCCCTCGAACGCGAGCGGGCCGCCCAGGTAGGTACCCAGCGGCACGGACCATGCCCCCCAGATGAAGTACTGGAGGAACATCATCGTCGAGAGCCGAAAGCGCACGCCTGCGGTCATCGGAGGGGTGGGCGGGTCATTCGAGCTCCCGGATGCGGATGTCGCGGAAGCGCACGGGATCGCCGTGGTCCTGGATGGCGATGCGGCCGCGGCGCACGCGCCCGTAGCTCGGAAGGTCCGCGAACTTGCTCGCGGCGACGCGCGCCTGCCAGTCGGCGCCGTCGAGCTCGTAGGTCAGCAGGTGCGCGTCGTTCATCCAGTGCTCGACCCGGCCCCGCTCGACGATGAGCCGCGACCGGTTCCACTCGCCGACGGGGCGCGTGACGTCGCGGACCGGCGGATGCACGGCGTAGTTGCTGCCGGCAGAGGTGATCGGCGCCTCGCCGTCGCGGTGTCCGGCGTTGTGGAGAATCTGGTACTCCGGACCGCTGAACCAGACCGGGCCGTCGATCTCCTCCGTCACCCCGAAGAATACCCCGCTGTTGCCGCCCGCCTCGACCTGCCACTCGAAGCGGAGCTCGAAGCTCTCGAACTCGTCGACGGTCACGATGTCGCCCCCCGGGCCGACCCGCGCGAGGGTGCCGTCCACGATCTGCCAGCCGTCCGGCAACGCGTCCCGCTTGTAGCCGCGCCACGCCGCCGTGGACGTGCCGTCGAAGAGGGGCCGCCAGGCGCCGGCCGCCCGGCCGTCCCCGACGCCGAGCACGTCCTTGCAGTAGTCGAGACAGCGGCCCAGCTCGGTCAGCGTGTCGCCGCCCGCGTACTCGTACTCGATGTTCGCCGGGATGTCCCAGCCCTCGTCGCGCAGCAGCAGCAACGTCTCCCGGATCGGCGTGTCGCCCTCGCCCCAGGGCGTGTTCGGACCCTGGTCGCGGCGCCGGTCCTTGAGGTGGATGGTGACGATGCGCTGGTGGTTGGCCCGGAGGTAGGCGAGCGGATCGTGGTTGGCCGCCACCATGTGGCCGATGTCGAGGTTGACCGCGATCGGGGCTGCGCCGCCGAGGCGGATCGCCCGCTCGAAGTCGTCGGGGGTCGCGAACTCGTTCGGATCGACGCGCGAGTGGTTGTGCATCGCCACCGGCATCCCGAAGCGCTCGGCGTAGCGGGCGATGCGGGGCACGCTGTTCATCTGCGCCGAGGCCGTGATGGCCGGCGCCCCGAGCGCCG
>JAPOWL010000503.1 GCA_026707615.1 Acidobacteriota bacterium
CACCCTCGTCATCGAGTCGACGAACTTCCGCGCCGTCAGGAACATGCGGGGAGCGACGGCCGGCACCCGCTCGCGCCAGACCGAAGGCCAGCGCATCGTCGAGCGGATCACCATCGACGGCCCCGACCTGCTGCGCTACTCCGTGCGCGTCGACGACCCCGACACCTACACCGCCCCCTGGACCGCGGCGTTCCCCATCAAGCGCGACGACGGCTACGTGCAGTTCGAGTACGCCTGCCACGAGGGCAACTACTCGGTGCCGAACGCCCTCGGCGGGGCGCGGCGGGAGGAAGCCGAGGGCCGCTGAATCACGGCGGAAGTGCCGCGCGGAACTGACCGGCGCCGAGGAGCTGAAGGGTGCCGGGACCTGCGGTCTCTATCCCTCCGGCCACGTGGCCAGGCCGGTCTCGCCGGCGGCTGCCCGAAGCCGCTCGTCGAAGCACGCGAACAGGACGTCCTCCTGGAGTGCCTCCAAGGTCTCCTGGCATGCGAGCGCGGCCGCGAGCTGCATGGCATCATAGGCCCGCAGGGCGTGCGTCCAGGTCAGTTCGTCTGCTCTCGCCGCCAGCGCGTCGGTCACCGGCACCCGTCCGAAGTCAGGCCATTCTTCCAGGAATCTCCGGTGTGCCTCCCGTCCGCCGTCCTCGTTGAGCCGCCCCTGGCGAACCGCTCTCGCGAGAGCTGCCGCGACTTCTGTCCGCGTGATCAGTGATGTGCCGACGGCTCCTGAGTCGTTCATCACGGCATCGACGTCTTCCGCCTCTGCCTCCGCGATGTAGCGTTTCACCAGCGCGCTGGTGTCGAGGTAGAGGAACATCACCGGCGGTTCTCGATGACGATGTCGCTCACCGTCCCGCCGTCCCGCACCTGTACCTTTGGCTTGGCCTTCCGGAGCTTCCGTCCGCTCCACAGGATCTTCCCGCTGGCTTTCAGTGCCGCGAGCTTGTCCTCGGTGGGCTCCGTCGCCGCGACGATGCGGGCAACCTTGAGCCCGTGGTCGGTGACGACGATCGTCGTTCCCTGTTTCACGTCACGGATGCACTCGCTGAGCTTCGACCTCAACTCACGAATTCCGATCCGTCGCTCTCGCATCTCTACCTCTGCCGGTTCGAAGCGTCGCCTGGTTCCGCAACGGCTTCAGGAGTCGGCCCGCGGCGGCATGCGGGCGCCTAGAAGCCCGGCTTGAGGGTGCCGTGCCGGCGCGCGGCCTCCAGCAGAGTCGGGTAGAACTGGACGAACGTCCGCTCGGCGGCCGTGTGCTCGGTGTGGCACTCGATGCAGCCGGCGACGCGGGCGCCGGAGAGCGGCTCGGAGACGTCGCGCAGGGAGCCGGCGACGCCGAAGTCGTAGAAGGCCCAGCCGTCCGCGAAACGGTCGTCCTTGACCTCGGCCTCCAGCGCCACGAGGCCGGCCTGGAACTGGCCGGCATCGTTGATGGCGCCCTCGCGGCTCGACTCGCGGATCTCGAGGACGAAGATGGTCTCGTCCGGCCAGCGTCCGCTGTCGAGGAACGCGCGGTACGAGGAGCGGTTCACGTACACGTTCTGGAAGCGGCTCGGCCCGGAGCGCGCGCCCGGGGCGTCGTAGGTCATGTCGAGGCTGGAGCTGAGGAACGTCCACTCGCGGTAGTCGTCCGGCCGCACCAGGTCGGTGCCGTTCACGTAGCGCGGCCCGTCGCCCGCCCCCTCCGTCTCCTGCGCCTCGACGCCCAGCGACTGGGCGATGCCGATCGCGAAACCGGCCGCGAACACTCCCAACAACACTCTACGGATCATCGATCGAACTCCTTCGGAAGCCCGGCCGCGGGCGTGAACGCGCAGGACGGCGACGCGCAGGACGGCGATGCGCGGGGCGCTGCCGCGACGCGTCGAACACCAAGGATACGTCAAGCGCCGCCTCTCTGAACGCCAGGGCGGCAGGCGGCCGGGTGAGGGTGGGCGAGGGGCGCCGCCCGGGACGACGGGCCGCCTCCCCGACGCGGAGACGGCCCGTGCTGACTCCCAGCGCGCCCGTCAGGGCGCGCTACCGGCCGGGGATCATGATGTGAGCCCCGGACGTGCCCTCGTTCATGACCCACGCGGTCGCGGCGCTGGGCCGGTTCGGAAGGCCGAGCGACTCGCCCGTGGCGTGCGGCGTCGAGATGGTCACGTGCGGGAAGGCGTTGTCCGGGTCGTTCCCCTGCAGCGAGTAGTAGTTGGTGCCGAACTGCGACACCGCGCGGG
>JAPOWL010000347.1 GCA_026707615.1 Acidobacteriota bacterium
CCCGCTCGCTCAGCGAGGGGACGCGGCAGATCGTGCCGGATGCACCGCTACTGCTCCACGGCCGCGACAAGTACACCGGCGAGATCCTCGGAAGCGTCGAACTGCCGGCGCCCGGGCAGTACGGCATGATGACCTACCTGCACGAGGGCAAGCAGTACATCGTCGTGCAGATCGGCAGCATCCAGACCGACTTCCCCGGCTCGCTCGTGGCCTACGCGCTGCCGTAGGTTTCGAAACACCGGCGCAAAACGCGACGCGGGAGAGAGGCAACGGCGCGCGCCGTCAGGGAAGGCGGAAGACGAAGAGCATGTTGCCGCGCGGTGGCTGGCGGATCTCCGGGGTGACGCCCCGGTAGTTCATGCCGCCGCCGGCCGCGATGGCGATGTACTGCACGCCGTCGTGCAGATAGCTCACGGGGAAGCCGCCGGCGCTCGAATTCAGAATCTGCTCCCAGAGGATCTCGCCGGTCCGCGCGTCGAACGCCCGCAGGCGGCGCGCATCGTCGGTCACGAACACGAGCCCGCCGCCGGTGCTCAGCACCGAGCCGCCGATGCCGGCCCGCTGGCGGTGCTCCCAGAGCCGGCGGCCCGTCGCGAGGTCCATGGCGACGAGCTGGCCCACCTGCCCGCCGACGTCCGGGGCCACCTCGGGCACTCCGCGCGCCGACCCGTGGTGGGCGCCCGGGCGGTTGCGGAACTCGTTGAGCGTCAGGTTCATGCAGACGTTGTTGGTCGGCGCGTAGAGGGCGTTGGTGCCCGGATGGTAGGACGTCGCCTGCCAGTTGATGCCGCCGATGTAGCTGGGGCAGACGTAGACGGGCTCGCCGACCTGCGGGAACTTGAGAGACTCGTTGAGGATGACGCGGCGGCTCTCGGCGTCGACGTCGACCACCACGTTCTGGCGGCTCGTCGGCTCGGCCCACAGGAACGCCCCCGTGGCCGCGTCGAGGGCCCAGACGATGCCCGTCTTGCCGGGGATGCCGGTCACGATCTTGCGGCGCGAGCCGGGCGTGATGCCGCCGTTCACCCAGTCCACCGCGTCCGTGTCCGGTGAGACCTCAGTCTCGACCACGAGGCGTGCGTAGGGGTGGTCGAGGTCCCATTCGTCGTTCGGGATGTGCTGGAAGTACCAGACGATCTCGCCCGTGTCGGCGTCTATGGCCAGGGTGGAGTTGGTGAAGAGGACGTCGCCGTCGCCGGTGCCGCGCTGCACGGAGCCCCACGGGATCGGCACCCCGACGCCGGCGTAGATGAGGTTCAGCTCCGGGTCGTAGCTCGGCGCGTTCCACGAGGAGCCCCCGCGCCGCATCTCGTCGGGGATGTCGCCCCAGGTGTCGTAGCCGAACTCGCCGGGGCGGGGGATCGTGTAGGTGCGCCACACCTCGCGGCCGGTCTCGGCGTCGTGGGCCGAGATCCAGCAGCGGGTGTTGAGGTGGTAGCAGCCGGACATGCCGGCCACCACGCGGCCCTTGATGATCTGCGGCCCGCCCGAGTAGTGCTGCCCGACCTCCCAGTTGCCGACCGGCTGGTCCCACACCACCTCGCCGGTGCGAGCGTCGAGCGCCACCAGGTGGGCGTCGTGGGTGCCGATGAACAGCCGGTCCTCGTAGAGCGCTCCGTTGCGGGTGGCGCAGGAAAGCCGCGCGCCGTGCTCGACCCGCGCCCGCCGGTACTCCCACAGGCGCGTGCCGTCCCGGACGTCGAGCGCCTCGACGTAGTCGCAGGCCTGCACCAGGAACATGACGCCGTCGTGGACGAGCGGCGTGGTCTCCTGGATGCCCTCGGCCATGGTCCAGGCCCAGGCGAGGCGCAGGTTGCCGACGTTCGTGGTGTCGATCTGGTCGAGCGGGCTGTGGCCCCAGTGGTTCTGGGTGCGGCGCCACATCAGCCAGTCGCTCGCCGGCGGGTCGACGAGCATCTGTCCGGTGACGGGCGTGTAGTCGTCGGTGGGAGACTGCGCCGAGACGACGGCGCCCGCGGAGAGAACGCCCAGCACGGCCAGGACGCCGAGGACGCCCAGAACGCCCGGAACGCCGGCCGGGAGAGCGCGGGGAAGCGAACGCGGGAGCCGTCCCGGCCACCCCGATACGGTCGCGAGCAGCGAGAACGGGGCGAGCATGCCGGGAACGGATCGCGGGCGCCGTCTCATCGGCGGTGTTCCTCTCTTGTTCTCGTCAGTGCCCCTGTCGCGTGAGGGGGACTTCCAGCTCGCCCTGGTCCG
>JAPOWL010000490.1 GCA_026707615.1 Acidobacteriota bacterium
CCCGAGCCGAGGACCGTGGCCTCGGGCTACTACGACGACACCTTCGTGAAGACGGCCGACGGCTGGAAGATCCAGACCCGAACGCTTCACCGCGACTACGTCGCCGAGTGAGGATGGAACCATGGCGGATACGCGCGACATGCGCTCGACGGCGACCGATCGCGAACGGGTGACGCGCCGGTCGTTTCTCGGATCGCTGGCTGCGGTCGCCGCGGCGCCGACGGCGGCGGCCGCGCTGGCGCCTCGCGCCGGCCGGGCCGCCGGACAGTCGACCGGAGCCCCGGAAGCCCCCCCGATCCCCGTTCGGTCCTGGAACCACATGACCCTGACCGTGACCGACATCGGGCGGTCGCGCGAGTTCTACCAGGGCCTGTTCGGGATGACGATCGCGGCCCGGCAGGCGCGGACGCTGATTCTCCAGGTCGGCGAAGGGCCGCAGTTCATCGCCCTCGGCGGCGGCCAGCCGGACGTGACGCCGCACATCAATCACGTCTGCCTCACCGTGGACGCGTTCGACGACGACCGCCTCGTCGGCATCCTCGGCGAGCACGGCGTCGCGCCGACGGTAGACCCGGGGCAGAACGCGGCGCGGCGGGTCCGCGTCCGGATGCGCGGGGCCGAGTTCGGTGGCGCGCCGGAAGGGACCCCGGAGCTCTACATGGGCGATCCGGACGGCCTGGTCGTCCAGCTCCAGGACATCACCTACTGCGGCGGCGAAGGGCTGCTGGGAGAGCTCTGCCCGTCGCCGGAGCCGCCGCCGGGCGAAGGTGTCATCGCGGTGCGCGACATCAACCACTTCACGCTCTTCGTCTCGGACCAGGCGCGCTCCATCGCCTTCTACCAGCGCCTGTTCGGGATGCCGAGCACGCGCTCGCAGGGTGCGCTGCCGCTGCTCTCCGTCGGCTCGGGACGCCAGTTCCTGGCCCTCGCGCCGGGACCGGCCCCGGCCCGCATCCACCATGCGTGCCTGACGATGGAGAACTTCCAGCACGAGGAGGTGATGGCGGCGCTCGAGGGCTTCGGCATCCAGCCGCGTCCGGAGGGGGCGCAGGGCCCGGTCGGGCCGCTCACTTCGTACGTCACGATGCGGATGCCCGACCGCGGCGGCGCGCCGGGAGGGACGCCGGAGCTCTACTTCACGGATCCGGATGGCATCCTACTGCAGATCCAGGACGTGCGCTACTGCGGAGGCGGCGGGTATCTCGGCGACGTCTGCACGTAGCCGCTGGCGTTCCCGGCCAGGGTAAGGGACCCGGTCGAGTCCGGGGCTGCTGCAGCGAGGATGCGCTGGCGTTCCGCCGAGCGCGACCGTGGTCGAGATGCGACCGGTCCGCAGACGGAGCAGGCCAGCGCGTGCGCCGTATCGGGTGGACAACGGCAGCGAGCGTCGTGAATGCCGACCGTTGACGCAAACCCGTTGGTCGACATCCGCGCGTTGCGGAGCGATCTTTATCGTCTGGTCGTCCTGCTGTTGGCCGATGAGAACGTCGTTGAGGTCGAGGCCTTTCGAGATCTGGCCGACGCACATCACGAAGCGGAGGTCAATCGGCTGCTGATCTGGATTGCCATAGCGGTGCGGCAACTGCTGGACCTCGACGGTGCCAGGGCGGGGCACAGGTGTGGACGATTGTTGCCGGACTTGAGCGACGCGACCTCCGAGCGGGAACTGACGTTTCGGGAAGCCTGCAACAAGCTCGTTCACGCGGTGGAGATAATCCCCTACGGGCTTGGTGATGATCCGGCAACCATACGGGAACGGGCACGCTTCGAAGGGAGAATCACGATTCGGGGGCGATGGCGCGGCAAGAGCACGCACACGGTCATCGACTTCCGACGGTTCGCGGAGTGCTGCACGGCCCTGAGCGGAGACTTCTTGCAGGACTGACGACATGCCGACGAGCCGCACCGCGTACAAGTACCACTTCAAGCTCGGCAACAGGATCGTTCATACGGGGATCACCAGCGATATCGATCGACGGGAAGCCGAGCACCAGCGGAGTCCGGGTTGGGAGAGAGGGCACATATTCCAGGTTGGGGCGCGGACCACGCGCGCCGCGGCGCTGGCGTGGGAAGAAGAGCAACGAAGGACAGGCAAACCCACCGGGCCGTAGCTCCCGGCCGCCGCGTGCAACGTGCCAGAGGACTGGGTGGGTCCTGAAGTGACGGCGCGGCGCCTACGCCTGCCGACCTGCTTCGCCTCCACCGAGGTCGCCGTGGGCTTGGGCGCCGGGCTGCTCGTCTGGCTCACCCGTGCGCCGTTCCGGGGGGAGTGGCTTTCCGGCTGGGACCCGGTCAACTTCGCGCTGGCCCTCGACCGCTGGGACCTCGCGGTGCACCAGCCGCATCCTCCCGGCTACCTCGGCTACGTCGTGCTCGGCCGGCTGGCGCGCCTGGTGACTGGCGACGCGAACGCCGCGCTGATCCTGGTCGGCGCGGCGGCGACCGCAGCAGCGGCGATAGTCTTGTGGAAGCTGGCGGCCGCCATCGACGTAGCCCCGGCTCCGCGCGCGGCCGGAACGGTCGCCTTCCTGATGAGCCCCCTGGTCTGGTTCTACTCCTCGGTCGCGGAGGTCTACGCGCTGGAGATGCTCTGCGCGCTCCTCGTGGCCGCGGCCTGCCTCCGCGTCCGCGGCGGCGAGTCACAGCTCTGGCCGCCGGCTCTCGCCTTCGCCGCGTGCGCGTTCGTCAAGCCCCCGACGGCAATGATGCTCCTGCCGCTCGCTGCGGTCGCGCCCGCCGGGCGGCGCCTGGCGTCGCTGGGCGCGGCAGCCGGCGCCGTGGCCGCGGTGCTCTTCGCCCGCTCCCTCGATGACCCGGCGCTGCCGGCGTTGACCCTGGCGCAGTTCGTGGACGCCACCGCGGAGACGCGACTCGCGAGTGCAGCCGACGTGTCGATCGCGTCGGCGATGGAGGGCCTGAACCGGCAGGCGCGCGACGTGCTGCAGGGCGTCCTAATGATCGGGGTGGGCGCCGTCCTCGCGCTGCCCCTGGGCGCCTGGCGGGCGCTCCGCCCGCGCGTGGCTGGCGTGCCGGCGCTGGACGGGGGGTGGGTGGCCGCCTGGACGGCGCCGATGCTGGCCGTGTTCCTGTTCCTGCACTTCCCGAAGCCCGGCTACCTCCTCCCGCTGGTGCCGCTCGCCTTCCTCGCGTTGATGGCGGGACTCGCGCCCATGGGCCGCCGCGGAACGATCGCGCTGGCGGGGATCGCCGTCGCCGGCGGTGCGCAGTTCCTGGCTCTCGGCCCGTTGCCGGTATCGGTCACCGGGGACGGCCTGCGCTACGCCGACAAGACGCTGCTCCAGAGGCTCGCGACCGATCTGGAGCCGGTGACGTTCGCGTCGGCGCGGACGGTAGCGGGCGTGGACTCCAGGATCGATCTCGTGCGAAGCGCCGTGGACGAGCGGTGCGATGCCGACGGTGTCATCCTCGTCTCCGACGGCGGGGCGATCGATTGGCGTCAGTCGATGTACTATCTGCCGGCCCATCGCGTGGTGCGCGCGGCGCTCCCGGACGAGCCGTTGATGGTCGCGTACGGGCGCAAAGTCGCCGTGCACGCGTCACTCGAGCGACTGCAGTCCGCGTGTCCCGCGATCTGGATCGGTGACGAGCCGGCCGCGGCCGCCCTTCCCGACTTCCCGGCTCCCATCGTCGAGCGCGTGTCGGCGGGGCTCTGGTCGGTCGGTGGACGGTTCGCCGCCGATGTGGGCGGGGAGCACGGGGAACGCCGCCTGCTCGTCGAGCCGGCCCGGGCCGCGCCCTGAGCAGGGCGCACGCGGGCGGCGATCCGGGCGGCCTGCTAGAGTTGCAACGGTCCGGCGCATGGCTTCCAGAAGAGCACAACGTACCGCCGTCAGCACCGCCGTGCTTCGAGCCCTCGAGCACTACGTCGCGCCCGGGCAGCGACTCTTCGACGACCCGTTCGCCCGGCCCCTGTGCGGACCGCTCCTGAGCACCCTCCTCTCACTGTTCGCGGTGCGACCCCTTCGGGAGTGGGCCTTCCGCCGCAGCGAGCGCCGGGCGCCTGGTGCGGTGGGCTTGCTCCTGTGCCGCTTCGCCTACCTGGACGACGTGCTGCGAGAGGCGCTGGCCGACGGCGTACGGTCCGTCGTCATCCTGGGCGCCGGGCTGGACTCGCGCGCCTATCGCGTACCCGGCGCCGCGGCGGCCCGCGTGTTCGAGGTCGATCATCCGTCGGTGGTGCAGGTGAAGAAGACTCGCCTGCAGCGCCACCTGGGTACCCTTCCGTCCCACGTGCGCTTCGTAGCGGTGGACTTCGAGACGCTGGACCTGGCCACGGCGTTGGCGGCGTCCGGCTTCGACCCGGCCCAGCGGACGCTGTTCCTGTGGGAGGGCGTCAGCCAGTACGTAACGCGGACGGCCCTCGACGACACGCTGCGCTTCGTGGGCGGCAGCGCGCCCGGAAGTCGGCTGGCGTTCAGCTACGTGCTGCAGCGCTTCATCGACGACCGCTCCGCCTTCCCCGAGCTGTCGGATCTGTGGGACTCTGTGTGCACGGGTGACGATCCCCTCTGGAAGAGCGGCCTGCATCCCGTCGACGTCGCCGGCGTCCTGTCCGGCTTCTCGCTCCGCATCTGCGAGGAGGTGGGGGCCTCCCAGCATGTCGCCCGCTACCTGGAGCCGAGGGGACGGGGCTTGCATGTGTGCGAGATCGAGCGCATCGTCCTGGCCGAGGTGCAGAGCCCCCCGGCGTCGACGTGAGCGCGTTGACGTGGGCGCGTCGATCCGACCGCTGCGCTCACGCGTCGGTCCCCCCAGGAGCTTGGCGCGCGGCGTGCTACAGTGCGGTGATGCCGACTCGCGTGTCGGTCGCTGCCGGCCTCGATCGGGAGCTCCTCACGGCGGGTGACTTTCTCGAGTGGCTCACGCCGGAGCGGTTCGCGGACCTCATCGACGGGGAGATCTTCGTGCACGCGGCCGTCTCCCTGCGTCACGCCGACCTGCTGAACTTCCTGGACGCAATCCTGCGGGCGTACATCGATCGCCACCGGCTCGGCTTCCTCTACCGGGAGTCGGTGGCCGTTCGGCTGAGCTCCCGCAACGTCTTCCTGCCGGACCTGGCCTTCTACCGCGCACATCGGCGACAGCAGATTCGCGACACCCACGTCGAAGGGGCGCCGGACCTCGTCGTGGAGGTGCTGAGCCCGCGTACCGCCGACCGGGACGTGGGGCCGAAGTTCGCGGAGTACGAGCAGCACGGCGTCCAGGAGTACTGGGTGCTGGATCCCGCGACGCTGGCCCATCGCTTCTACCGGCGGGACGGGGAGATCCTCGTGGAATACGCGGCCGGAGCGTCCCGCGTGGGGTCGGAGGTCGTGCCCGGATTCTTCGTCCTGCGCGAGTGGCTCGACCCGGACCGCATCCCCTCCATCTCGGAGGCGCTCGCATCGTTGCCGGTGTCGCTCGAACGACCCTCGTGACGCTGCCCGCGTTCGCAGAATCGACGCCCGGCGCAGCTACGCCGGGCAGCAGGGGCAGGCTGGTCCGTCCGGGGAGAAGCTGGTCGTGGCGTCGCCGGGGCTTCCCGTCCGGCGTTCTGGCGCCGAGCGATCGCCTGCCGCCAGTGCCGCCAGTGCCGCCGCGGCGCCAGCGGGACGTTCCGTCCGTGCGCGCCGGGCCTGCTTCGCCTGCGCGCCGGGTCCGCGGTAGCCGGTGAAGATCTGGTAGTGGCGCAGGTCGACGGTGCCGTCGATGCGGATTGCGCTCGGGCCGTCGACGCTGTAGCGCTGGAACGGCGCGCCATCGCAGAGGATGAAGACGTCGCTGCTGTCGGGCAGGTTGGCGATCCGCCAGCGCGTCTCGGTGCCGCGCCGGTCGGGGGCCGCCGCGTAGGTGCCGACGTGCAGGGCGCCGCTCGCGGTGTCGTTCCAGGCCTGGTAGATGCCAAGGGCCGGGAAGTCGACCGCCTCGACGGTCGGCGCCTCGTACTTGTCGAGGTGGGGCGCCTCGAAGGCTCGACGCCAGGCGTCGCCGTCGCCGACCTCCGCCACCATCATGCTGGCGCTGCGCTGGCCGCGCGGGAAGGCCTCGCCCAGTCCGAACCACCAGCCGAACATCTCGTTGCCGTCGCCGAAGAAGCGGGGGTCGTACTCGCGCTCGGCCGCCGCCCGCAGCCGCGCCACCGCCGTGTGGTCGCCGAGCTCGCGCGCAAGCACCAGGCCCGGCTGCGAGGCGCGGATCTCGACGCTCGGATCGTTCCAGCCGAGCGCGTTGGCGGCGGACTCGTAGAGGAACGTGGCCAGCTCCCGGTCCTGGGGCAGCAGCAGGAACGCGTTGCCGACGCCGGCGCCGGGGCCGCCGTTGGACTTGTGGTTGACGATCGGGTCGTAGTAGGCGGTGACCCACTCCAGCCGGCCGTCACTCCCGATGCCGAGGAAGTTCTCGCGCGCGTACTCCAGCCAGCCCTCCACCGGCCGGTGGGTCGAGCGGCCGTGGATGCGGTCGTAGAGGTACATGCCGAGCCCCGCCGCCGCGTTGCAGGGGAACCAGATCTTCGTGTTCTCGCATTGCGGCCCTTCCGGGCGCTCGCGGTACTGGCGCTCGAGCAGCGCCGCGATGCGGTGCTGGTCCCACTCGAACACCTCGTCGCCGTAGCCGGTCACCGGGAACGGGCGCTCGTACTTGTCGTCGCCCGAGACGTAGCGGTAGATGCCGAGCAGCAGGTTGAACCAGCCGCGGAAGAAGAGGTTGCCCTCGGAGCCGATCGGGTCGCGGGCGAGGCCCCACGGCTCGATGCCGTTGGCGGTCCACCCGATCCGGTTGTAGCGCCCGCGCAGCCGCTCCGGGATTGCCTGCATGACCTGCGGGGGATAGTTGGCGCGCCGCGGGTCGTCGCCGATCTGCGTCAGCCAGTCGATGGCGCCCCAGTAGGTGGGGTAGCGGCTGGCCAGCCCGTCCGCGATCCGCGTGTAGACCTCCCGCCAGGCCGGAGTCTGGTCGGCCATGAGCAGAAGCGCGTAGGACGAGTTGTGGAGGTCGAAGCGCCCGTAGCTCGTGACGACGGGATTGGTGTAGCGGTCCCACCACGGGTGCGGCATGCCGTCCGCGCCCCAGTCGTCCGGCGTCGTGGCCTTCTCCCAGAGGAAGCGCAGCCAGCCGCGCGCGCGGCGGTTGAGGGTCGGATGGATCGACGCCGGAGTCTCCTCGGGCAGCGGCGGGGCCTGCGCGCCCGCTTCCGCCATGGCCGCGGGAGTGAAGGCCGCCCCGGCCGTGGCGCCGAGCTGCCTGACGAACGACCGCCGCGAGCGTCCTTCTCCGGTGGGCATGGCCATCCTCCGCGAGTCTCCGCGTCCCCGACTATAGCCGAGAAGCTGAGGGGCACGGACGCGGGCGCCAGAACATCAGCGCTGCCGCGAATCCTGCTCCAGGTCGCTCAGGATCACTTCCATCTGGTCGAGGGCGGAGCGCAGGTCGTCGGCGATCTCGCGCGTCAGCACGTGCGGTTCGGGCAGGTCGGCGGAACCTCCAGGCTCGCGTCGCGCAGCCAGGACAGGTCGAGGCTCACCTTGTCGCGGCCGACGATCTCGTCGTAGGAGTATGGCCGCCAGCGGCCGTCGGGCGTCCGCTCCGTCCAAGTCGCCTCGCGCGACTGGCAGGCGCCCGGCCGGTAGCACGCGACGAACTCGTCGAGGTCCGCGCGGGTATGCGGCGCGTCTTCAGCGTCAAGCGCTTGTTCGTGCGCAGGTCGTAGACCCAGACGGTCGGGGTCCACGGCTCGCGAGCGTCACCGTATGAGGGATCCGGCTGCCGTCGTCCGCCCCGGGCGGCCAGCGCGTCCTCGAGCTCCCCCGTTCGGGCAATCAGGCACTCGTACTCCGACCGGGTCAGCGTGACGGTGTCGGCCTCAGTCATGCGCGTGTCTCCGGTGCAGCACTCTCCGTGCCGGCCGCGCGCAGCCGAAGGCCGAGGGCGCGCATGACCTTGATGATGGTGGCGAGCCCCGGGTTGCCGCCGGCCGACAGCGTCTTATAGAGGCTCTCCCTGCCCAAACCGGCGTCCGCCGCGACTCTCGTCATGCCCCTGGCCCGCGCCACGTCGCCCAAGGCTGCCGCGATGAGCGCCGGGTCCCCGTCCTCGAACGCCGCGTCGACGGAGGCGACGATGTCCTCCTCGGTCTTCAGGTAGTCTGCCGCGTCCCAGGGGTGGGTTCCCGTGTTCTCCATCGTGATGCCTCCTACGTTCGACGCTGTTGCCGCTTCTTCCTGCTGGATGTGCCAGAGGTCCCAGTTGGCCTGGAGGTTCATCCAGAACAAGGGTGTCGTGCCCAGCAACCGCCCGAGCCGAAAAGCCGACCGGGCGGTAACGCCGTGCCGTCCACACACGTCCACACATGGCAGATCCCGGCGTTTCGAGTTCTGCATGAGGCCTCCAGTCACGTCGCCCAATTGATCGACAGTTGCCTAACACCACCCCTCCGGCAGCGCGGGTAGAGGTGGGAGTGTTGGTTCAGTCGGCGCCTTGCACCTCGCCTTCCATTTGTCATTCTTCGGCGTCTTCCCCGCCGCCTTCATCCTCGCCAGCTCCCCTTTCTCCGATCGCGGCGACATTCGGCGAGAATCCGCTCCAAGAGGACGGAACCTGCAGCTCGACGCTGGGCAGGGTGTATCCGACCGGCTTGGCTTCGAGAACGCCCGCGGGTTCGCCGCCGACGAACAGCATGTAGTCGGCGAACCCGTGGCCGAGCGCCATGCGGAACTCGCGCACCGCGACCCCGGGGCCAGCCGCCAGGTTCGTTTGGTCGCGATTCTGGACGATCCAGCCCGCCTCGGCGAGCGCCGCGTCGATCCTCTGGCGGGCCTGTTGTTCCGGCGTCAGCGGCATCCGCGGTTGCGGGGAGCCAAGTCCCCTCTCGCTATGGCCTCCCGCGGGACCATAGCCCGCGTCGTGCAGCGCTGGCGGGGACCGGCGCGCTTGCGATGGCGCCGTGGGACAGCCTGACCGACCGCGAGCGCCACGCGGCGCTCGACCTGACACCAGGGCAGGAGATGGAGTTGGATCGTCGCTGGACACAAACGCGCGTTGTCCGGCCCACGACCGGCGTCACGAAGGGGCCGCTGCCTCGGGCACTTCGCTCTCGATCAAGGGCCCCTTCTCGCGATTGACCGTGTCGATGTCGTAAGCGGTCTGGAGGGCCATCCAGAATTCGGGACCGGTTCCCAGATAGCGTCCGAGTCGCACGGCAGTTTCGGCTGTCACTGCCCGCTCACGACGCAGGATCGCCGTAATCCGATTCGCCGGTACACGAATGGCAAGTGCCAGCCGATGGGCGGTGATCCCCCTGGCATCGAGTTCCGCCTGCAGCATCACGCCCGGGTGCGTCCTCGCTCGTCGCATGACATGCCCTCTGGTCTATCCGCGGTGATAATCCTGGATCTCGACGTCGTGCGCGTCGCCATCGTCGAATCTGAACGTGACCCGCCATCGCGAATTCACCGTCATGGCCCACTGCCCCCGTCGAGGCCCGACGAGCGGGTGAAGCCGAACGGCCTGTAAGGCGTGCAACGGTGCAAGCGACCTCGCAGCGTCCAGTGAATCGAGGAGCATCAAGGCCCGATCGTCGTCGAGTCCTCGGAAACCCCGTCGGCGGCCGTCCTCGAACAGGCGCCGGGTCTTGCCGTCCCCGAACGACCGGATCACCCGCCTACTGTAGAGCGTTTCGTGTAATACGTGAAGCGTAAACCTGCCGCCGCTGGAGCGTGGTCGCCAAGGCGCGGCAGGAGTCGCCCCCCGGCTTCTCCGTGGGTGGTTCCGGAGTCGGCGGCACGCTCAGGGGTTGGCGGGCTTCGTGGCGCGACGAGCGTCCCTTGCCAGCGGCGGATCGGTGCGGTACTCCTCGGAACGGCCGGGCGGTATGGTCAGGCTCTGCCAGGCGTCGCCGCGGCGCGACTTGGCGACGTAGACGATCTGGCCCACGTGGTAGGCGACGTGGGCCAGGGAGCGCAGCAAGGCCTCGTCGACTCGCAACGCGATGCCCCGGATCGTCACGCTGCGGCCGAGGTCGTCATCCGAGAGCTCGCGGAGAGAGGCGAGGAGCAGCCGCCAGCCTCGGTCCCACTTCTTCCGGATCGAGGCGGGTGTGGCCTGTCGCGGTTCGAACTCGGAGTCGCGGTGACGCCACGGCTTCTCGCCGTCGGAGGTCAGGAAATCCGTGAACCGCGACTCCAGGTTGCCGGCGAGGTGCCAGACGATCACGGCGACGGAGTTGGCCCCGGCGGCGTGCATCACCATCTCCTCGGCGCGCAACTGGCGCAGGGCCCCTTCGCCGAGGGTCTTGTAGCGCAGGTACTCCGCTTCGATGTGCGTGAGGAGCGTCCGCTGCATCTCGCTACGCGCCCGTCAGGGCGCGCTCGGAGTCGGCGCCGCAGAACCGGCGATGCACGAACTCCGTGGCCCGCGCAGACTCCCAACGCGCCCGCAAGGGCGCGCTACCGCCGGCCGATCCGGGTGCTCTGGGTCGACACGCACTGCCAGCGGCCGTCGCGGCGGACCCAGACGTCGGTGTAGCGGAACGCCACCTCGGCGCGCTGGCCCTGGCGGAGGCCGACCAGGCGCAACGTGAACCAGACCACGCCGGTGTCGCCGTAGACGCGGACCGTGAAGTCCTCCTGGGTGGCCGAGATCACCCGCTGGTTGAACGCGGCCGAGAGCTCGAGCTCCCGGTTCCGATCGCCCAGCGAGCCGTCGTCGTAGGTGGCGACGAACTCCTCGGCCAGCAGGCTGTCGAGGAACTCGATGTCCTTCTTGTAGAACGCGTCGTTCCAGGCGCGCTCGAGCTCGACCAGGGTCTGCTCGTCGGTAGGCTGCGCCTGCGCCGCGGCGGCGCCGGCCGTGGCCAGAGTAGCGAGGGCGGCGCAGGCGAACGCGAGACGACGCGTCGTGGATTGGCTTCGCATTCCAGATTCCCTTCCTGTGCGGGATTCCATCCAGGCGTTCGTCCCGGTGCCGGGGCGCCGCGCGCCTTCGAGCGTCGACTATACCGGAGTACGGATGCGGCTCGATTGGCGCTCGCGAGGCGCGACCCGGGATCGACCGTAGTGCCGGTCAGGGATCGCCGCGACGGGAGCGGGCGCGCCGCTTGCGGCGCCGCACCGATCGGGCGGGCGTGCCGCGAGGGGCGTCGCGGCGGTCCGGCGGCGCGATTCGGGATGGCGCCGGCGGGCGATGAGCGGTAGGATCGCAGGATTGTGCAAGCGGAATCGGGCCCCGGACACTTCAGCAGGGAGGTCCCCGTGACCAGTCGCCTCCGCGTATCGACGCTCGCCGCGCTCGTCGCCCTGTCGCTGGCCGCCGTCCCGGCCGCGGCCCAGGACGCCTCGGCCGACGCCCCCCCGGACCTCGTGGGGTGCGCCCGATCTCAACGGCGTGTGGGACTTCCGGACGCTCACGCCGTTCGAGCGGCCGGAGGAGCTGGCCGACCGGGCCTTCTGGACCGAGGAGGAGGCGGCGCAGTTCGAGGCCAACCGCCTGGCCGCCTTCGAGGTGCGCGACACCATCGAGCCGGCGGACGGCGTCGGCAACTACAACCAGTTCTGGTTCGACCCCGGCGACAGCGTGAGCGAGACCAACCAGACGTCGCTGGTGATCGATCCGCCGAACGGGCGCGTCCCGCCGCTGAACGCGACGGCGCAGGCGAAGCTCGACGCGGAGATGAAGGCCCGCGAGGGAACCAACCGGCACGAGCCGACCCCGGGCGGCTGGGTCGAGGACCTCGGGTCGGGCATGTTCGCCGTGCGTTGCATCCTCGGGTTCAACTCCGGCCCGCCGATGACGCCCGGCGGCTACAACCAGAACGTGCAGGTGGTGCAGACGCCGGACCACGTGGTGCTGCTGAACGAGATGGTCCACAGCGCGCGCGTCGTCCCGCTCGACGGCCGTCCGCACCTCACCGAGGACGTGCGGCAGTGGATGGGCGACTCCCGCGGGTACTGGGACGGCGACACGCTGGTGGTCGAAACGACCAATTTCCTCCGCGAGACCAGCTTCCGCCGCGGCGTCACCACCTCCGCCCTGCACCTGATCGAGCGCTTCACCCGCGTCTCCGAGGGGACGCTGATGTACGAGGTGACGGTCGAGGATCCCAACGCCTGGGACCGGCCGTGGACCTACCGCATCCCGATGGTGCAGAGCGAGTATCCGATGTACGAGTACGCCTGCCACGAAGGGAACTACGGCCTGGAGAACATCCTGGCCGGCGCGGTGGAGAAGGCGCGGCAGGCCGAGGCGGACGCGGCGGGGCGCTGACGTCCGCGGCGCGGTGCGCGAAGCCGTGGAGCCGGCCGGTCGAACGGCCGGCTCCTGGTGGAGCCGGAGGCCGGAGCCGCAGGCCAGAGCAGGAGATCAGAACCGATGACCAGGACGAAGCGACTTGCCGCCGCGGCGTTCGCAGCGGCGCTGCTCATGCCGCTCGCAGCGTCGGCGCAACCTGAGGGGTCGGACATCCCGCGCCGGGCCGACGGCCGGCCCGACCTGTCGGGCACCTACGACACGGCTACGCTGACGCCCCTGCAGCGGCCGGAGCGCTTCGGCGACCGTCTGACGCTGACCCCCGAGGAGGCGGCGACCGTCGAGGCCGACCCCTTCGCGCTGCGCACGTTCTTCAACATCGCGCCGTCCGGGTCGGACGAGCGCGGCGGCAACTTCAACGCCGAGGCAGGCGATCCGGACCGCGAGGCGCCTCCGGCCGGCGGCGACGGTTCCGCCGGCGCGGCCGGCAACGTGGGCGGCTACAACACGTTCTGGATCGACCGCGGCACGGGCGTCTTCCGGCTCGACGGCGAGTGGCGCACGTCGATCATCACCGACCCGGCCAACGGGCGGCGGCCGCCCCTGACCCCCGAGGCGCAGGCGGTGGCGGCGGAGCGGGCGGCGCTGTTCCGGCCGAACACGGGCACGGCGTGGTGGCTGATCGAGGGCGGCCTCGACGCGCCCGGTCCCTACGACGACCCGGAGATCCGGCCCCTGGCCGAGCGCTGCCTGGTCGGCTTCGGCCCGGTCGGCGGACCGCCGATGCTGCCGGCGCTCTACAACAACCTCAAGAAGATTGTCCAGACCGACGACCACGTGATGATCCTGGTCGAGATGGTCCACGACGCCCGCATCGTGCGGATGAACCAGGAGCACGCGCCGCCCGGGATCCGGAGCTGGCTGGGCGATTCGGTCGGCCGCTGGGAGGGCGACACGCTCGTCGTCGACACGACCAACTTCACCGACCGGCCGGCCCTCGGCGGCGCATCGCGCAACCTGCACGTCGTCGAGCGGTTCACCCGGATCAGCCCCGACGCCCTGCTCTACGAGTTCACGGTCGACGACCCGACGGTCTGGACCGAGCCGTGGAGCGGCGAATACGTCTGGCCGGCCACCGATGCGCGCGTCTACGAGTATGCCTGCCACGAGGCGAACTACTCGTTCCAGGGCATCCTGGGCGGCGCCCGCGTCCTGGAGGCGGACGTCCGCGAGGCAGCGGGGAAGGAGCGCTAGATCGATGCGCAGGACGGTGACGACGGCAGGTCTGGCGGCACTTGCGGCGGCGATGCTGGCGCCGGGCCTTGCGGCCGAGGACTGGCCGCAGTGGCGCGGCGCCGACCGCCTCGCGGTCTGGCACGAGACCGGCATCGTCGAGGAGCTGCCTGACGAATTGCGGGTCGCGTGGCGCACGCCGCTCCGCTCGGGCTATTCCGGTCCCGCGGTCGCCGACGGGCGCATCTTCATCACCGACTGGATGGAGGACCCGGACTCGCGCACCCTGGACGGCACGGAGCGGGCGCTGGCTCTCGACGAGGAGACCGGCGAGGTGCTCTGGACCCACGAGTGGCAGACGAGCTACCGGATGCTGTCGGTCGCCTACGCCATCGGCCCGCGCGCGACTCCGACCGTCGACGGCGACCGCGTCTACGTGGTCGGCGGGACGGGGCGGCTGTTCTGCTTCGACGTCGAGACCGGCCGCGTGCTCTGGGAGAAGGACTACGTCGCGGAGTACGACACCAGCGTGCCGGTGTGGGGCATCGTGAGCGCCCCCCTCGTCGACGGCGACCGTCTGATCACGGTCGTCGGCGGGGAGCCCGACGCGCTCGTCGTCGCGTTCGACAAGCGGACGGGCGAGGAGATCTGGCGCGCCATCGAGGTCGGGTCCGAGATGGGCTACGCGCAGCCGGTCATCTACGAGGCGGGCGGCGTCCGGCAGCTCATCGTCTGGCACCCGCTGGCCCTGGCGTCGCTCGACCCGGAGACCGGCGACGTCTACTGGGAGCAGCCCTGGGACGTCTCGATGGGCGTCACGGTCGCCACCCCGGTGAGGAGCGGCGACTACCTGCTGGTCTCGCAGTTCTTCAACGGCTCGATGATGATGCGGCTCAGTCAGGACCGGCCGGCCGCGACGCAGCTCTGGCAGGGGCAGAGCCGGAGCGAGCTGCCCGACCAGACCGACACCCTCCACGCCATGGTGACGACGCCGATCATCATCGGCGACTACGTGTACGGCGTCGACAGCTACGGGGAACTGCGCGGACTCGACGCGCGGACCGGCGAGCGGCTCTGGATGAGCCCCGACATGACCGCGCAGGCCCGCTGGAGCACGGCGTTCCTCGTGCAGCACGGGGACCGCTACTTCGTCAACAACGACGACGGCTTCCTGATCCTGGCGCAGTTCACGCCGGAGGGCTACGTCGAGCTGAGCCGCACGCGGCTCATCGAGCCGACGGCCGGGTCCGGCACGCGCACCCCGCACGGGCGCATCGAGGAGCGGCTCGTCAACTGGTCGCATCCCGCGTACGCCAACGGCCATATCGTGCATCGCAACGACCGCGAGATCATGCGCGCGTCGCTGCGGGCGTCGGACTATTGATGCTCTCCGCGGGCGGCGGTCGCGGACGACGGCAATGGAGGCTCCGATGAGGAACGGACTGATCGCGGCGGTCGCGGGAATCCTGCTGGCCGGCGGCGTCGCCGGCGCCCAGTCGGGCGTGGCCGGGGCCCAGCAGAAGGAGACCTACGACTACTGGCAGCACCAGCGGCGCATGGTGCGCCACGGCCAGCAGGCAATCTTCCTGTGCAACGGCCTGTTCACGTCCAACCGGACGCTGGAGCAGGTCTTCGCCCAGGAGCTGGCGTTCCTGCCGGAGCCGGTCGGCACGGCCGCGGGCGGCGACTACGAGGTGGACTACGACCGCAAGGCGGTGGTCATCGGCGACGGGCACGCGGCGCCGAAGATGCGGGCCGCCTTCCGCGAGGGCGTCGGGTGCGTCATTCTCGCCCCCGACCAGACCCTGGACGACATCGCCGGCCTGCCGGTGCTCGACCTGCCCCCTCCGCCCGGCGACGCGGCCGAAATCGCATGGCCGGACGGGGACCTGGTGGCGGAGCGGACACTGCCCCCGTACGTCGACGCGCAGGCCCTCCAGGCAGCGTCGGACTGGGCATTCGACCGGGAATCGCCCGAGCAGGTGACGCTGAGCCTGCTCGTCG
>JAPOWL010000206.1:0-6584 GCA_026707615.1 Acidobacteriota bacterium
CTGGGACGGTGGGGGCTGGGGCCGACCCGGAGCCTGCGACGGGTTGGCGGCGCTCGCCCCGCCCACGCCCCGTGCAACGGGCGTGCCCGGCCCGGGATCGGCAGTGGCGGAATCCGGTGCAACCGTGCAGAATGGCGGTACGAGGCGTCGTCAGGCACCGGACACGGGAGGACAGGCATGAAGCGGCAGTGGCGATGGCATTGGCTCGCATTCACGGTCGTGGCAGTTCTGGCCGCAGCGCCCGGCGCGGCGCAGCCGCAGGAAGCCGGGGTACAGGAGGACCTGCGGGGTGTGGTGCGGAGCCCGGCCGGCCCCGAGGCGGGCGTATGGGTGATCGCCGAGACCGACGACCTCGACACGCTGTTCCGGAAGATCGTCGTCACCGGGGACGACGGGCGCTTCCTCGTGCCCGAGCTGCCGGCCGCCGCGGCGTACCGGGTCTGGGTCCGCGGCTACGGGCTGGCCGACTCGGAGCCGGTCATCGCACGGGCAGGGGAGACCCTGACGCTCGAGGCCGTGCCGGCCGCGACGCCCCAGGAGGCGGCCGCCATCTACCCGGCCAACTACTGGTACTCGCTGCTCGAGCCGCCGGCGCCGGAGGAGTTCCCCGGGACGGGACCGGAGGGCAACGGCATCCCGGCCACGCTCCGCAGCCAGGCCGCGTGGGTCGACGTCACGAAGCAGGGCTGCCAGCTCTGCCACCAGATGGGCAACCGGTTCACCTTCGACGTGAGCCGGCTCGACGGGTTCGACTCGACCGCCGAGGCCTGGGACCACCGCATCACGTTCGGGCAGCGCGGGGCGCAGATGAGCGGCGTGATGAACCGCTTCGGCCGCGAGCGCGGGCTGGCGATGTTCGCGGACTGGACCGACCGCATCGCCGCGGGCGAGGTGCCGGAGGCGCCGCCCCGGCCGCGCGGCGCCGAGCGCGGCCTCGTGCTGACGATGTGGGAGTGGGCGGGGGAGGCCTCCTACGTCCACGACGAGGTCACGACCGACAAGCGGCAGCCGACGGTGAACGCCGACGGGCTGGTCTACGGCGTCTCGATTACCGAGGACACGCTGGTCGTCACCGACACGGCGCGGCATACATCAAGGGAGCTCGCGATTCCGCTCCGCGAGCCGCGGGAGAACGTGCCGTCGATGTTCCCCACCGCCCCCGGCTTCGAGCCGTCGCCGTACTGGGGGGAGGAGATCATCTTCGACGCCCCGGCCAACCCCCACAATCCGATGATGGACGCGCGCGGGCGCGTCTGGATGACCTCCACGATCCGCCGCCGCGACAACCCCGACTGGTGCAGGGAGGGCTCCGCGCATCCGTCCGCGCGGTACTTCCCGGTGCCGCGCAGCGGGCGCCAGATCTCGTTCTACGACCCGGCGGCGGAGACGTTCACGCTGATCGACAGTTGCTACGGCACGCACCACCTGCAGTTCGCCGAGGACGAGAGCGACACGCTCTGGTTCAGCGGCGACCCGAACGTCGTCGGCTGGCTCGACACGCAGCAGTACGACGCAACCGGCAACGAGCAGGCGTCGCAGGGGTGGTGCCCGACCGTCATCGACACCAACGGCGACGGCCGCATCACGCGGCCGTGGAACGAACCGGGGGAGGAGGCCGATCCGGCGCGCGACACGCGCATCCGCGGCTTCGCCTACGGGATCATCGCCAACCCGGTGGATCAGTCCGCCTGGGTCGCCCGCACCGGACCGTTCCCCGGCCGCCTCGTGCGCCTCGACCGCGGGGACAATCCGCCGGAGACCTGCATCGCGGAGGTCTACGAGCCGCCGTCCATCGAGAACCCTGCCGTCGACCCGGCGCAGACCGGCCACGCGCCGCGCGGCGTCGACGTCGACCGCAACGGCATCATCTGGACGGCGCTCTCCGGCAGCGGGCACATGGCCAGCTTCGACCGCAGCCGGTGCAGGGTGCTGAACGGACCGGAGGCGACGGGCCAGCACTGCCCCGAGGGCTGGACCCTGTACCCGACGCCGGGACCGCAGATGCGGGGCGTGGCCGACTCCGGGAGCGCCGACTACCACTACTACAACTGGGTGGATCAGTTCGACACGCTCGGGCTCGGGCCGAACGTGCCGATCGCGCCCGGCTCGGGTTCCGATTCGCTGCTGGCGCTGCTGCCGGAGACCGGCGAGTGGGTCGTGCTGCGCGTGCCGTACCCGCTCGGCTTCTTCGCCCGCGGGCTCGACGGGCGCATCGACGACCCCGACGCGGGGTGGAAGGGGCGCGGCCTCTGGGCCAACTACGGGTCGAACCTGAACTGGCACATCGAGGGCGGCAAGGGCCGGCGGAGCTCCATCATCCACTTCCAGCTCCGGCCGCACCCACTCGCGGAGTGAGCCAGGAGTCTGCGCCGCAGAACGGCGATGCGGCACGTCGCGCCCGCGCGGACTCCGGAAGGACCGGGTTGGGCGCCGAGCGGAGCCGCAGGCGACGAAAGGCGGGCCAGGTCAGGAGCTGCCGGACGAGGCCGCCGCGCTGCTCGCCGAGATGGCGGCTATCGTCGCGGCCTGCTGGGCGTCGAGGATGTCGCGGATCGCCTGGAGCGCGGCGAGGTCGCCGGCGCTGCCGTGGCTGGCGCGGGCGCTGTCCTCCGCGAGTTCGATGCCCGCTGCGAGCGAGAACGCCAGGTCCTTGGAGGGGCGCGGCTTCGCGGTGCGGAGGCGATCGCGGAACCCCAGGACGCGGCGGACCACGCGTCCCGGGGTCTCCTGCGTCAGCGCCAGCAGCGCGACCTCGTCGTAGCGGCTCGTCGTGACCCGCTCGCGCGCGTCCCGCAGCCGCTGGGCCACGACCGTGAACCGCTGCACCGCGGTGTCGGTCCCCCGCGGGTCGACGGCCAGCAGGTGCGAGACGAGCTGCAGCGCGTTCCCCCGCCAGAAGCCGGCGTCCCGCAGGCTGCCGTAGGCGCGCTCCACGTCGGCGGTCACGACCTCGACCGACTCGTCCCGCCCCGCGTGCAGCGCCGCCGCGGGCAGGTCGGTGGCGCCCGTCAGCCAGAAGTGGTCCTTGCGCCAGCGACGGTAGATCGCGGCGAGCCGCTCGACGTGCCGCGGCGGCACGGCGCGGCCCTCGCTGCGCAACGCGAGCAGGAGCGCGGCCAGCGTCGGCCCGGTCCCGCGGCTCGGGATGCGGTGCGCCCTGAACGCGTCGCGCGCCTCGAACACCCGGGCGTGGACCACCACCGGATCCAACCCGCGGCGCAGGATCATCGCCGCGACGACGTAGCGGATCTCCGACTTGAGCGGACTCGTCCAGCGCGCCCGCTGCCGCAGGCCCTTCGCCACCTCTTCCAGGCGGTCGTAGTCGACGGCCGCGCCGGCCGCACCGAGGGCCAGCGCCACGAAGCGAAACGTCGCGGTCTCGGTCGACCATCGCTTGCGGGCGCGCAGCCGCTCGAACGTCCCCAGGTACCGTGCGACCGGATCGGCTGTCGCAGACATGAGATTCGCCTCGCGACCGGGACGATCGGATCGGCGGCCCGCCCGCGTCAGTGGATCGCGACCGGCGCGACCGAGGAACCCGTCACCCCCTGCATCTTGAGCGGCTGCATGACGAACGCGAATTCGTGCACGCCGGCCGCGGCCAGCTCGTCCAGCTTCATGCGCTCGACCAGGTGAATGCCGTTGACGACGAGCGCGATCTGGTGAATCGGCAGCGAGAGCTCCGGGTCGGGGTTCGGAGACACCTCGACCGGCTGGTTGTCGGCCCCGAGCAGCATCGGGTCGTGCTCGACGAGCCACTGGGCGGCCGCGACGCCGATGCCCGGGTTGCTCGCCATGTAGCGCTCCCCGTCGGTATCCCAGAGCACGCCCCAGCCCGTGTGGATCAGCACCGCGTCGCCCGGCTCGAGGGCCACGCCCTGCCGCTCGAGGGCCTGCTGCAGATCGTCGACCGTGATCTCGTAGCGGTCGGGAAGCATGTCGACGCCCTTGAGGGCCGCCACGTCGATCAGCACGCCCCGCGTCATGAGCATGCCGACGTTCTCGACGCCGAGGCGCGTGAACCCGGTGCGGGTCATCACGTCGTTCATGTCGAAGCAGTTGTAGAGGCTGTCGCCGATGGTCTGGTGGGTGAAGCCGTCGAACTGCGTCCCGACCTGGCCCATCTCGGCGACGACGAGTTCCTCGTTCGAGCCCCGGCGGTTCGTGCCGACGTTCATGCCGGTCGGCTTCATGTAGACGTCGAAGTGGCGGGCGCCGAGGGGCATCGAGCCGTGCAGGATCTGCCCGAGCTCGAACACCTCCCCCGTGCGGATCAGGCTTGCCGCGCGGAGCACCGACTCCGGGCCCATGTGGTTGGCGGCGCCGCGCTCGTCGCCGGCGCCCCACTTGCTGGGGCAGCGCTCCTCGGGCGGCGGCGGCCTCCAGGACTGGGCCACGGCGGGCGCGGCACTCGCGGCCACGACCAGGACCGCGGCTGCGATGACGGTGACGGCGGCGGGAAGGTGGTTGCGTTGCATGTTTTCCCTCTGGCGGCCTCCGGGGCCGCTGGCCACAAATATGGTAACCTGTAGAACCATATCACATGAAGACGACGGTCGAGCTCCCGGACGACCTCCTCGTGGCGGCGAAGAAGCACGCCGTGGACTCGCGGTCGACGCTGCGCGCGCTGATCGAGCGCGGCCTGCGCCGCGAGTTGCGTGAGGCCGGTTCGCGGCGGGCGCAGCGCCAGCCCGGCATCCGATGGGTTACGGTCGACGGCGGCGTCCCGCCGGGCGTCGATCTGAACGATCGCCTGTCGCTGGGGGAGTGGATCCGGCGGAATCGATGATCGCCCTCGACACCAACCTGCTGGTCTATGCCCACCGGTCGGCCGTCGCCGAACACCGGTCGGCGCAGCAGGCCATCGCTCGCGCGCGCCGGGCGGCGGGCGGATGGGGCTTCAGCCTGCCGGTCGCCGCCGAGTTCTGGAGCGTGGTGACGCACCCGGCCGCCCCCGGTCGGCCGTCGACGGGGAGCGAGGCTCGCCGCTTCCTTGCGGCCCTGGGCGCCGCCGGTGCCGAGGTCTGGGTACCGGGGGCGGGCTTCGCCGCCCGCCTGGCCCGCCTGGCGGACGACCTTGCAGTCCTCGGGCCCAGGATCTTCGATCTGCAGATCGCCCTGATGGCGTTCGAGGGAGGCGCGACCGAGGTGTGGACGACCGACAACCGCTTCGCGTCCGTTCCCGGCCTGCAGGTCGTGCACCCGTTCGACGCCTGAGCGCCTCCTTGACGGGCGCCTCCGTGATGCTCGGCCGACGCGCTCTTGCTGCTCCCGACAGCGTCCGCTCACCAGGGGTCGTTGACCGAGAAGTAGTCCTCGATGAAGACGTCGACGATCTCCAGCACGACCTGTTGCACCTGCGGCAGGTTCCCTTCGCCCACGAGGCCGAGCGACTCGAGATCCCAGGTGTCGACGAAGGCGCGGTGCCGGTTGCCCTCGATGGTGACGAGCTGCTGCAGCGAGACGCGCGCGAAGTAGGCGTAGAGGCCGGTCGAACCGCGGTGGGTGCCGATGCGCACGTAGAGGTCGCCGGCCAGACGCGAGCGGCCGATCGGCACGCGCCGCTCCCGGAGCCGCTCCTCGATCGCCCTCTCGATGCCGTCGCGGGTCAGACCGGCCGCCTCGACCTCGGGCGGCAGCTCCTCCACGAGCACGTTCACCTCGCGAAGGTCCTCCAGGTACTCCCGCTCGTCGTCGTTCTGCGCCCCTGCGCCCGCGGCGGCCCCGAGAAGCAGTGCCGTCACCGCCGCCCGCTGCATGGTCGACATTGCATCTCTCCCGAACCCGCGGCCTCCCACCCGCCATCATATGGCAGTTGGGAGATAATGACCGGATGCCTTGGAAGGGGAGAATCGACACGATGAGAGCATTGCGACGCGGGAGTGCGCTGGCCGCGGGGTTGGCGCTGGCAGTCTTGGCGGGCGGCGGCGCGGCGTCGGCGCAGGACGGCGGCTGGACCCATTGGGGGGCCGACGAGCACAGCACGCGCTACACGCCGTTCGACCAGATCGACGCGGGCAACTTCGAGGACCTGGAGGTCGCCTGGCTGTGGCGGGGCGACAACTACGGGCCGACCGTCGACAACGTCATGCGGTCGACGCCGATCTACGCCGAGGGGAAGCTGTTCGGCGTGGCCGGCTACCGCCGCACCGTCGTCGCCATGGACCCGGCCACCGGCGAGACGCTCTGGACCTTCCGCGAGCCTCCCACCCAGCGCTGGGAGAACTCGATGCGGAAGAACTACGGCAAGGGGGTCGCCTACGAGGTGGTGAACGGCGAGGGCCGCATCTACGTCGTCACGCCGGGCTTCTTCCTCCACGCGCTCGACCCCGACACGGGCTACCCCATCGAGAGCTTCGGCGACCGCGGGACCGTCGATCTGCTGGCCGACTTCGGCTACGAGTACCACCCGACCGACGGCCTGCCGTCCACGGTCGGCTACATCACGAACTCGTCGCCGCCGATCGTGGTCAACGGGGTGGTCGTGGTGGGCAACTCCCACGAGCAGGGCTACCGCCAGACGCGCCACGAGAACGTGCCGGGGCACATCCTGGCCTACGACGCCGCCAGCGGCGATCACCTCT
>JAPOWL010000206.1:6854-13820 GCA_026707615.1 Acidobacteriota bacterium
TCTGGAACCGCGACAACCCGACCGCGCCGAACCTGCTGGACGTCACCATCGACGGGCGCGAGGTCCCGATCCTGGTGCAGACGACGAAGCAGGCGTTCGCCTACGTCTTCAACCGCGAGACCGGGGAGCCCGTCTGGCCCATCGAGGAGCGTCCGGTGCCGCGCGGGCACGTGCCCGGCGAGTGGTACTCGCCCACCCAGCCGTTCCCGACGAAGCCGGCCGCCTACGACCTGCAGGACATCACCGAGGACGACCTGATCGACTTCACGCCGGAGCTCCGGCAGCAGGCGCTCGAGATCCTGAACCAGTACGAGTACGGGTCCATGTTCACGCCGCCGCTCCACCCCGACAACGACCTCGGCAAGCGGGGCGCGATCCACTGCCCGGGGCCGGGCGGCGGGACGAACATCACCGGGGGCACGGCGGCCGACCCGGAGACGGGCATCCTCTACGCGGCATCGATGACCCTGTGCGCGGCGCCGATCCTGACGCCCGGCGCGGACGGCGACGCCGCGGATCCGAACCCCATCGGGCGGACCGTGGCGAAGTACGCCACCGACAACGGCTTCCTGCAGGGGCCGCAGGGGCTGCCGCTCTTCAAGCCGCCCTACGGCCGCATCACGGCCATCGACATGAACACGGGCGAAACGCTCTGGACGATCCCCAACGGGGACACGCCCCCGCAGATCGCGAATCACCCGGCGCTCGAGGGCGTCGACCTGCCGAACACGGGGGTGCGGAGCCAGGCGCTGACGCTGGTGAGCAAGACGCTGCTGATGTACAACGAGGGCCGCGGCGGCCGGCCGCTGCTCTACGCGGTCGACAAGGCCACCGGCGAGCGGCTCGGCGCGGTCGAGCTGCCGGCGCCGGCCACCAGCATCCCGATGAGCTACCTGCACGACGGCCGGCAGCACATCGTCATCCCCGTCGCGGGCGGCCCCGACCGCCTGCCCGGCTCACTCGTCGCGCTGGCCCTGCCGGAGTAGGCGCACCGTACGCGCGCGGGGCGGCCCCGGGGCCCGCCCCGCGCGCGCATCGATGTGCGCGGCGCGGCGTCGTTGCCGACTCCTCGCGGGCACCGAACAGCCTTCCCGCCAATCGCTCGGCCCTGCCGGCGCTCCGGCCCCGACCACGGCGCAACACCCTGGATGGGTGTGTCCTGATGCCGGATGAGCCCCTTGCATGGACATCATCGACATCAGGATACGGACTTGATACTATGCGGTGATGCGCACGACGTTGACGATAGACGATGACATCGCCGCCGCGATCGAGGAGCGTCGGCGCGAGGGAGAACCGCTGAGGCGCGTCGTCAACACGCTGCTCCGAGAAGGGCTGCGGAGCGGACGGCAGGCGTCGCGGCCGAAGAAGTTCCGCACGAAGCCCCACAAGCTTCACATGCGGGCGGGTTTCGATCCGGTCCGGCTCAACCAGTCCGTCGACGAGCTGGAGACCGATGCGTACCGGGAACGGGAGGTCGAGCACCGCAGATGATGGTGCCCGATGTCAATCTGCTCGTCTACGCCATCGACGAGACCAGCCCGTTCCATGCCCGCGCCCGTCGATGGTGGGACGACACGCTGTCGTCGTCGCTCACCGTCGGATTGTGCTATCCGAGCGTGCTCGGCTTCGTCCGTCTGACGACGAGCCGACGAGTTTTCGGGGCGCCGCTCGGTGTCGCCGACGCGCTGGATCGCGTGCAGGGCTGGCTCGACCAGCCGCACACCCTGCTGCTGGCTCCAACGGCTCGCCACTGGACGATCCTCGTGGGCCTCCTTCGATCGTCGGGTGCCGGCTCCGATCTGACGACGGACGCGCACATCGCGGCCTATGCCATCGAGCACGGTGGCACGGTGTACTCGAACGACGGAGATTTCGGACGTTTCGAGGGTCTGCGGTGGAGCAATCCTCTTGCCTGAGGCGCGTCCACGCGCCCGGGCCGAGCGGACCTCAACGCGGGAACGACGGCAATCCCGGCTCCACGCCTTCCGGGAGCGGCGTCCGGGCCGTGTTCATCACCATCGCCAGCAGCTGGTAGTAGCCCAGGATGCCGATGGCGTCGATGACGCCCTTCTCTCCCAGGTGCTCCACCATTCGGGCGTAGGTCGGATCGCTCACGCCCTGCGTGCGCAGCAACTCCTGGCAGAAGTCGTAGACGGCGGCCTCGTCGTCGGCCATCTCCGCGGGCCGCCGTCCGTCGGCCACGGCGCCGATGATGGCAGGCGCGAGCCCCTCCCTCTCCGCGATCGCCGCGTGCGCGTACCACTCGTAGTTCTGCGTCCAGTGGCGGGCGGTCATGAGGATGACGAACTCGCTGAGACGGGGCGGCAGGGCGCTCCGGTAGCGGACGTAGTCGCCGACGTTGCGCGCGCGGCGCATCATCTCCGGGCTCCGGAGTAGCGGAACGAACGGCCCGCCGAAGCGGTTCGTGTTCCGCACCGCCTTGAACTCGTCGACGGCGGCCTTCTGCTCGGGGGTCATCCGGTCCTCCGGGATCGGAGGCATGCGGTCCTGGGCGGTAGCAGGCATCGTGCTTGTCAGGGTCAGCAGCAGCGTGAGGGTCAGCGCCGCACGTCCGGCGGCAGGGAACCGGCTCGGTCGGGGGCTCGTTCGCATCGGGGACTCCTCATGTTCGGATCCTGGAGGCCGGAGGTCGGCGCGCCGGTCCCCGCGGGTGGCCCGAAACTCGCAGCGCCGGGCGACGGTATCCCCGCCGGGCACATTGATCATATGCCGATGCGCCGGGCGCCATCCGCCGTGGCGCCATCCGCCGGGGCGCCATCCGCCGGGGACGCGGTCACCGGGTGCGGCGCGCGCTCCAGCGGGAGGCCCGTTCGCCGGTCGCCGCCGTGCCCGCGAGCCGGTCTCCCGAGACGCGGCCCCGGTAGCGGACGCCACCGGCCCGGAACGTCAGGTCGGCCCCGGACAGGCGGCCTTCCTCCACCTCGTGGCGCTCGCCGCCGCGCCGGAGGACGCCGGACACGGTCTGGTACTGCTGCGCAAGCGAGAGCGTCAGCGATCCGTCGGACGCCGCCCAGTCGCCGCCCACCTGCGCCGGGACGACCCAGAGCAGGGCGGTGCAGAAGCCGGGGCAGGGATCCAGGACGACCGCCGCGTCGGCGGCCCAGTCGCCCATGTCCCACGTGTTCGAAACGACCCGCGTGCCCGGGGGGAGCCGCAGGAGGCGGGGGCGCAGTGCGAGATTGAGGTCCGGCAGGAGGAACAGCGTCACTACGGTCGCCTCCGTCAGGTCCGCCTCGAAGAGGTCGGCCTGGACGAACCGCGCGCGCTCGCCGACGCCGGCCGCCTCCGCACGTTCGCGCGAAAGGGCCACGAGCCCGGCGTCGTACTCGACGCCCACGGCCCGGGCGCCGAGCCGCGCCGCCTCGATTACGGTGCGCCCGTCTCCCGATCCCAGATCGACGACGAAGTCCTCCGGCGTCACCTTCGCCATCGCGAGCATCGTCTGGACCAGGGCGTCCGGGGTCGGGACCCACTCGACGTCCTTCCCCTCCTGGCCCAACGCGGGCGCGTGCTGGCCGGGTGTCGGCGTGTCCTGAACGGCAGTCGCACTCCCGGTTGCCGCCTGCGTCGTCACGACGGCGAACGCGGCCAGCCACAGGCAGCCGGCGCCCTGATGTCTTCGGCAGCGGCGCCGTGCTCTACCGACCATCGCTCCTCCAGCACTCTCTCGGGAACTCGTCCCCCGGTGCGCCCGCTGACCCGCCGCTGTGGTCCTCGGTGCACCACTCGCCAACGTTCACCGTCGTGGGCTCGCGCGCGGGGTCGGGAACGCGACCGGTTGTACCACAGGAAGCCGCCCACCCTCTGCCCGGGAGCCTGGTGGCAGCGGCCGCCCCCGGCCCGGTACAATGCGGCGGTCGAGCCAGTCCGCGGGGGGGATCTCCGTCCCGCGGCCCAGAGCCAGGAGACCCGCCATGCGCATTCACAGCCGGATGTCACGCACCCTGCTCGCGACGGTTGCCGCCGTCGCGCTGCTCGCCCCCGCGACGGCGCTCGGACAGGCGTCCGACGGCTGGACGCTGCCCCGGACGCCGGACGGGCAGCCCGACCTGCAGGGCGTCTGGGCCAACAACAACATCACGCCGCTGGAGCGCCCCGAGGCCTGGGCCGGCAAGGAGAGCCTCAGCGACGAGGAGCTCGCGGCGCTGCGCGTCGCGGCCGCGCAGGCCGTCGACGACGGCGACGCGCTCTTCGGCGACCAGCTCGTCCTGGCCGCTCTCGCCAACCAGAAGGCGACCTCCTACGATCCGACCACGGGCAACTACAACCAGTTCTGGATCGTCGAGCGCGACTTCACGAACCGGACCTCGCTCGTGACCGACCCGCCGGACGGCCGCGTCCCGGCCCTGACGCCCGAGGCCGAGGAGCGGCGGGCGGAGCGCTTCGCCTACGCGCGCGCCCACCCCGCGGACTCGTACGTCGACCGCCCGCTCAGCGAGCGCTGCGTCACCTACGGAGTGCCGCGCCTCGGAGCCGGGTACAACAGCTACTACCAGATCTTCCAGAGCCCGGACCACGTCGTCATCTACATGGAGATGAACCACGACGCGCGCGTCATCCCGATCGACGGCACGCCGCACCTCGACGAGAGCGTCCGGCAGTGGCACGGCGACTCGCGCGGCCGGTGGGAGGGCGACACGCTGGTCATCGAGACGATCAACTACTCCCCCCAGGCCACGTTCCGCGGCGTGCCCGCCGACGGCATGCACGTCACCGAGCGTCTGACGCGGGTCGGGCCGCGGACCCTCGACTACGAGGTGACGATCGACGACCCCGCCACCTACACGCGCCCGTGGACGGCGTCGATCCCGCTGATGGGGACCGACGACGCCGTCTACGAGTACGCCTGCCACGAAGGGAACATCGGGATGGACGGCATCCTGGCCGGCCATCGCGCCGAGGAGCGGGAGGCCGCCGAGGCGGCGGCCGCGGCGAAGTAGGGCGCGGCACCGCGGATGCCGACCGGTCGCGCAGCCGTCCTCGGCCTGGTGTCGAGCGTGGTCCTGCTGGCGGGGGCGCCCCCGGCCTCCGCCCAGGTCGCCACCCCGTGGTTCGTCCACGACTGGGGCGGGTGCTGCAACGGCGACGGCCGCCTGTTCAATCCGCGGGGGGTGGCGGCGGATGCCGCCGGTCACGTCTACGTCGCCGACACCTTCAACGCCCGCATCCAGAAGTTCGACCGGACGGGGGCGTTCGTCGCTGCGTGGGGCGCTGCCGGGAGCGGGGCGGGCGAGTTCGCGTTCCCGGCCGGCGTGGCGGTCGGCCCTGCCGGTCGCGTCTACGTGGCCGACACGTTCAACGATCGGATCCAGGTCTTCGGCCCGGGAGGGGCGCTCGTCGCGTCCTGGGGCGGGCGCGGCGCCGGCCCGGGCCGGCTCCACCGGCCGCACGGGGTGGCCGTGGCCGCCGATGGCCGGGTCTACGTCGCCGATACCCTCAACGATCGCGTCCAGGTGTTCGACCGCGAGGGCCGTCCCCTCGGGTCCTGGGGAGGGCGCGGTGACGGCGCCGGCCGGTTCCGCGGTCCTCACGACGTGGCGGTGGGTCCGGCCGGCCGCGTCTACGTGGCCGACACCTTCAACGACCGCATCCAGGCCTTCGACGCGGACGGAGCGTTCCGGCAGTCGTGGGGCGCGCGCGGCAGCGGCCCCGGCGAGCTGGCCTCACCGCACGGCGTCGCCGCGGGGCCGGGGGGGCGCGTCTACGTCGCGGACACGCTCAACCATCGGATTCAGGCGTTCGATGCCACCGGCGCCTGGCTGGCGGCCTGGGGGACGAAGGGGAGCGGACCCGCCCGGTTCCAGGGCCCCCGGGCCGTGGCGGTGGATGCCGGGGGCACCATCTACGTCGCCGACGAGCAGGGGAGCCACCGCGTACAGAAGTTCGCGGCGTCGATCGACGCGCTCATCGCGGGGCTCCGCGACCATGCCGCGGCGGTCATGGCGCCGCCGCGCGGCCACCTGAGCGGCGATGCCGGGCGTGGCGAGTCGGCCTTGGGGGATCCCGTCGAGGCGCTGGAGGCGTTCATCGACCGCGTGGAGGCGCAACGCGGCATCCGGCTGGCCGATGCCCAAGCCGACTTCCTGATCGCCGCTGCCCGGGTGATGATCGCCTCGCTCGGCGGCTGAACGCCCACCACGACATGCGCGCAGCTCCTGCGCCAGCGCGATACTCCTGCTCGCCAGTCGTGCTGCGGTCAGACGCAAGGCGGAAGGGTCAGCGCGCGCCCTGGTCGGTCTGGCGCGGCGGCGCGTCCGGCCCCATCAGCTCCCGCAGCAGGGCCGCCGTGTGGTCGTGGGCCTGGAATCCGCCCCGGCGCCGGAAGCCGTCCGCCACCGTCACCGGCAGCAGTCCCTTGTCGTCCGCCGCGTCGAGGCGCGCGCCGCGCTCGACGAGGTAGTTGACGATGCTGTTGGCGCCGCGATAGGCGGCGCCGTGCAGCGCCGTCTCGTCCATGTCGTTGGTCTGGGTGACCGACTCGCCGCGCTCCACCAGCATCCGCACGGCCTCGAGCGCGTCGGCCTCCTCGGCCGGCACCTGGCCTTCCAGGAAGCCGATCCCGGCCGCCACGAGGAGCGGGGTCGTGTTGTCGTCGTTCCCGAGCCGGACATCGGCGCCGTGATCGAGCAGCAGGCGCATCAGCGCGGTATCCGACGCCTTCACGGCCAGCAGCAGCGGCGTGGCGCCCACCAGGCTCATGAAGTTGCCGTCGTAGGTCCCCTTCGTCGGCGGACGCGCCGTCATCCGCGCGTTGACGTCCGCGCCGTGGGCCAGGAGCAGGCTCGCGAGGTCGAGGCTCCCGAGCGCCGCCGCCTGCTCCGGGCACGGCATCGCGGTCCGCTCGCAGTTGCGCGCGCGCACCAGCCCGTGCAGGGCCGTGCCGCGGGGGCCGGGCCCGGGGTCGGGGGGCCCCGCGGCGGCGGGCCCCGCGGGCCGGGGGGG
>JAPOWL010000206.1:13830-15373 GCA_026707615.1 Acidobacteriota bacterium
CGTCGGCCCCCGCGGCGACGAGCCACGCGGCCAGGTCGAAGTGCACGTTGCGGATGGCGGTCGCCAGGGGCGTCGATCCGAGGCGCGGAGGCAGAGGCGCGGCGGCGACCGCCGCCGCACCATCCTCGTCCGCGTCGTCGTCGTCGGCCGGCGGGCGCGGGATTGCGTCGCGCGCGGCTGCATCGATGTCCGCTCCGCCCCAGAGCAGGGTGCGCACGGTGTCGATGTCGCCGGACCGGGCGGCGAACAGCAGGGGCGTCATTCCCGCCTGGGATCGGGCCGCCACGTCGGCGCCCGCCTCGATCAGCACCTGCGCGGCCGCGGCGTTCCGTTCGGCCGCGGCCCACATCAGCGCCGTCTGCTCGCGCCACGCCTCCTTCGCGTCGACGTCGGCCCCGGCCTCGATCAGCAGCCGCACGACCTCGGGATCGCCCGTGCGCGCAGCCGTCATGAGCGGCGTCTCGCCGTACGGCGTCGCCGCATGCGGGCTCGCCCCGGCGTCGAGCAGCGCGGCAACGAGTCCGGGGTGCCCGTTGGTGGCGGCGAGGGCCAGCGGCGTCACGCCGTAGCGGTTCGTGGCGTTCGGGTCGGCTCCGGCCCCGAGCAGACGGGCCGCGACGTCCTGCGCACCGTGGCGGACCGCCCAGTGCAGGGCGGTCGTGCCGTCGGGCTGGGCCGCGTCGACCGGCACCCCCGCCTCCAGGAGCGCGCCCGCGGCGCCGAAGTCCCGGCCCTCGACGGCGTCGGCGAGCCGCCGATCCGCGGCAGAGGCGGCTACGACCGCCGCCGCCAGCACGATTCCGAGCAGTCCTGCGCAGAGGTGCCTGCGGCCCACGCCTGCCTCCTCGAGTGATGGATGACGAACCGGAAAGCGGTTGGACGGGTCAAACCCGCAATATAGACTACGGGCGTTCGGCCGCTCAAGGGATAGACACGGGCGGAGTGGTGACTCGGTCGAGGTGAGACACCACGCACGGGCGGGCATCGCCGGAGTGAGGGTGGTCGGCCGGACCTGGGAGGTGCCGTGACAGCGACGCGCGAACGGCAGCGTGGAGGGAAGGGGGCGCTCGTCGTGCTCATCGTGCTCGGCGCGACGATCGTGGCACCGTCCGCCGCGGCCCGCGCCCAGGGGCCGGCCCCCGCTCCGGGGAGCGGGATCGCCGGCGAAGCCCTGTCGCGGGAGCTCCTCGACCGCTACTGCGTTACGTGCCACAGCTCGCGCGTCGTGCGCGGCGAGGGGCCCGCGCCCTCGGCGCTCGTGGGACAGTTGCGCAGCGTGGGGCTCGAGCTCGACGCCCTCGATCCGTCCGCCGTCGGCGAGCACGCCGAGACCTGGGAGAAGGTGGTGCGCAAGCTGCGCGCCGGCGCCATGCCTCCGGCCGGGCGCCCACGACCCGACGACGCGACGACGGACGCGTTCGTGGAGCGGCTCGAAGCGGCGCTCGACGCGGCCTGGGCGGTCCGCGCGGAGCTGCCCCGGACCGCGGTCTACCATCGTCTCAACCGCGCGGAGTATCGGAACGTCATCCGTGACCTCCTCGAC
>JAPOWL010000222.1 GCA_026707615.1 Acidobacteriota bacterium
TACATACAGTATACCCGGAAGCCACCTCCGGCGCACCGTCCGGTGCCCCTGGGAACGTCATTGCCCGGCCAGCGTCAATCAGGATGAGAAGCGCGACAGCGCCCCGGCGTTAGTCCGCCGCAGCCCCACCCGCGCGCTTGCGGTAACGCTTGCGCCGGCGCCGGACATTGACCTCGACGCCCTCCAGCAGCGCCAGCAGCCCGGTGCGGGTCAGCGGCTTCTTGCCGTCCCCGGTCAACGCCTCAAAGCGGCCCAGTTCCAGACGCTTGCTCCAGATCCAGTAGCCGTCGCGGTCGAACGACAGGATCTTCATCATCGTGCGCCTGCGGTTGACGAAGACGTACCAGTCGCCGTTGGTCGGGTCCGAGCGCAGATGGTTGTGCACCAGCGCGGACAGCCCGTCGAACGAGCGCGTCAGGCTGGTCGGGCGCAGGCAGAACCAGATGCGGTTCTCCGGACCGAGCGTGGTCAGCATCGCCAGCCGCCCTGCACGCGCATCACGATCCGGCCGGTGGTCACCAGGCCAATCTCCAGTTCCCACTCGCCCTCGCCAGGCTGGCGCTCGCGCAACTCGGGCAGCTGCGGCCAGCCGCGGCCTTGCTCCAGTCCGTAGCGGCTCCGCGGATCGGTGACCATCGCACCGGTCCGGGTTACCTCCGCGAACAGGCCCGAACCGCGGGGCGGGGGCGCCTCGTCGCCGTCGTCCTCGACTTCGACGAACCACTCCTCAGGCGAGGTCGGCGTGCTGCCGTCGTCGCCCGCCGCCAGGCGCCGCTCCCACAGGATCAGCGTGCTGCGCGCGATCGCGTTCTGCTCGCAGAACTTCGTCTTCGACTGGCCGCTGGCGCGGAACCGCGCCAGGATCTCGCGCCACTCCGTCGGCGTGCGATGCACGCGCTGGACGACGCCCGGGATCCGCTTCCACTCCCGAAACCCAGGCTTCCTGGGCGGTGAGCGCATAAGTTGAACTCCGCAAACTTCAGCGGCCCATAGCGGAACTCATCCGCGCGCGGAGTGGAACAACGGTGTCAAGCGACATCGAAAACTGACCCGGTGGCGACACTGAAAACTGACCCCCCTGCGGGTCGTGTCGTTGACGGGTAGTACGCGGGCCGGCGTCGGCGCGTGGCACGGCGCCGGCGGGGTTGTCCACGCCTTGTCCATGGTGCCGATCCCCTTCGATCCACGAGGCGCTGTGGGCAAGGGGTGGGCAACCCCACGACGACCTGGGCCCGAGGACCGGCCGGTCACGCCGACACCTGCGCGATCGGCGCCGCGGCCGCTGCGGGCGCGTTGAGCACGCCGGCGCGGCGCTTCTCGCGCAGCCGGTAGCTCTCGCCGGTGATCGTCAGCACGTGGCTGTGGTGCAGCAGCCGGTCGAGGATCGCGGTGGCCACCACGGCGTCGCCGAACACCTCGCCCCACTCGCCCACCGAGCGGTTCGACGTGACCATGATGCTGCCGCGCTCGTAGCGCCGCGACACCAGCTGGAAGAACAGGTGCGCCGCGTGGCGCTCGAACGGCAGGTATCCGAGCTCGTCGACGACGAGCAGCTTGGGCTTGGCGTAGAACGCCAGGCGGTCCTCGAGGCTGCCGTCGCCGTGCGCCTTGACCAGCGACGCCATCACCGCCTGGGCCGTCGAGAACAGCACCGAGTAGCCCTGGCGGATGGCCTCGCGGCCGAGCGCTATGGACAAGTGCGACTTGCCGACTCCCGGCGGACCCAGGAGCAGGACCGAGTCGCCGTGCGCGACCCAGCGCGACGTCGCCAGCTCGCGGATCTGGCGCTTGTCGACGCTCGGCTGCGCCTTGAAGTCGAAGTCGGCCAGTTCGCGCACCGCCGGGAAGTGGGCGATCTTCATCGCCATCTCCAGGCGCCGCTCGTTCTTGCGCGCCACCTCGCGGCCGACCAGGAACGCCAGCGCCTCGCGCAGCGTCAGCTGCTTCTCGGCGGCCTCGTCGAGAAGGCTGTCGAGCTGGTCGCGGATGCAGGTCAGCTGCAGCCGCGTGAGCTGTTCGACGAGAAGGTCGTGGTCCACGGCCATCTCAGAAGCTCCCGCCGGCGACCGCCGCGTACTCGGCGAGCGGCCGCAGCAGCGCCGGACCGGGCACCGCGGTGCCCTCGTCGATCGGCCGCGGGCCCGCGTTGACGCCGTCGAGATGCCTCCGGTCGACGATGCGCGCGTGCCTGCCGCGGTGC
>JAPOWL010000665.1 GCA_026707615.1 Acidobacteriota bacterium
GGTGCTGACGGCCCACCGCGCTCGGGCGAAGAGTGCCCGCGGCGCGGCCGGTCTCGAAGTCGCCGCACGCCGCCTCGTGACGCGGCGCATGGGGTACGATATTCGTCGCGCGGGCGCCGGCGGGGGCGCAGCCGGATCGTGGGAATCGGTCCCCGCAACGCCTCCCCACCGGCCCGGACCGCGGGTAGCGATACGATGTCCTCAAGAGACACACCGACTCAGCCGGCCGACGGTACAACTCCGGCCCTGGACACCAAGCGGATCTGCGTCTACCTGGGTGGCAACCTGGGGCGGGAGCAGCGCTACATCGACGAAGCCCAGACCCTGGGACGCCTGATGGCGGCAGACGGCATCGGGCTGGTGTACGGCGGGGCCCGCGTCGGGCTGATGGGCGTGCTCGCCCGCACCGTCCTCGAACGCGGCGGGTCGGTCACCGGAGTCGTGCCGCGTCAACTGTCGTACCAGGACCTCGCACTCGACAGCCTGAGCGAGTTGCACGAGGTCGATACGATGCACGAGCGGAAGCACCTGATGCAGTCGCTCGCCAACGCCTGTCTCGCGCTGCCCGGCGGGTTCGGCACCCTGGAGGAGATGTTCGAGGCGCTGACCTGGTCGCAGCGGCCGCTGGAGCTGCACGAGAAACCGTGCGTCTTCCTCAACGTGGACGGCTACTACGACCACCTCTTCGAATTCCTGGATCACGCGGCCGAGCGGGGGCTTCTGCTCCCGGCGAACCGGGCGCTCGCCCTCCAGGCGCCGACGGCCGAATCCGCGATGCAGGTGATTCAGAAGGCCTGGGCGGACGAGGAGGCGGCGATGCTCCAGGTGATGCGCGCCTACGAGCAGTGAGCGCGCCGGCGAAGGTGCACGACCGGCCGTGGTTCGCCGGCCCCGCAAGCCCGTGCGCCCGCTGCGGTCCTCAGGCCGAGCCGTTCGCCGGCGCCTCGCGCGACTCGGTGATCGGAATGATGCGATCGAAGCCGCTGATCCGGAACACTTCCTGGATGTGATTCTTCATCGCGCAGAGCACGAGCGATCCATCGGCCGTCTTGAGCGCCTTCGCCGCGATCAGCAGCACCCGCATGCCCGCGCTGCTGATGAAGTCGAGGCGGCTGAAGTCGACGATCAGTCGCCGCTCCCCGCCGCCGATGCGCTCCATGACGATCGACTCGAAAGCTCGGGCGTTGCTGCTGTCCAGCCGTCCGACCGGAAGTAGTACCAGCGCGTCGTCCGTCCGCTCTTCCGCCACTTCGATGTTCATCGGTGCTCCTCGTCGCTCTGCCGGCGTCCCTTCGAGGCCGCCGGGTTGAGATCGTGCTCCAGGGTCAGGCGGTTCCGGCCGTTCTCGTACTCGTAGGTCACGCGATCCGCGAACGTCCTGATGATGTGCAAGCCCAATCCACCTATCGGCCGCCGCTCTACCGGGGCGTCCACGTCCGGGGGCGCGGCCGCCGTCGGATCGAAGCGGCGCCCGTTGTCGACGGTCGTGAGCACGAGCGCGTCGCCGTCGATGCGTACCGTCACCTCGATCCTCGGGCTCGCCACCCCGTCGAAGCCGTAGGTGACGGAGTTCGTGATCAACTCGTCGAGGGCCAGGTTGACCATGTAGATCTTCGGGTGCGGCAGCCGATTCGCGTCGCCGAACTCTTCCACCATCCGCGACAGGCTGCGCACCGCCGACAGGCGGGGCGCGAGCGATACGTGGAACTCGTCCATCATGATCGAGCTCCTCCTGGTCGAGCGAGCCGGTCCCGCCCACCGGAGCGGCCCGCCGTCAGCCCTGACAGGGGCGTCGGCAGTCCGGGCCGGCGCGACAACCCGGGAGCGGGCGCGCCCGTGGCACGGACGCCTAGCGCTCGCCGAAGGACAGCCATGTGCCGCGGAGACCGGTCTGGCCGACTCCGGGCCGGGTCCAGTCGCATACTCCCCCGGCGAAGACCTCCCGCAGCTCGGCCTCTTCCTCGGCCGTGAACCTTGCCGCGTAGTCCGCAGGATCGACCGGCCTGGTGCGGCACTTGATGACGTCGCTCGCCACCGGGGCGCCCGCGACCTCGCGCGGCCCGGGGGGCGACGGGTAGAGCGCCTCGCAGCGGCCGCTCCCCCGCACCTGCTCCTCCACGATGCGGACCGGGTCGTCGTCGGGCGACCAGCAGGCGTCGACCAGGTCGGCCGGACGGGCGCGGGCCACGCGTTCGA
>JAPOWL010000626.1 GCA_026707615.1 Acidobacteriota bacterium
GGCCGGCCCGTACCGGGCACGGAGATCGCCGTTCGCCGGGGAAAAGGCGGACGACCGGACCGTCAAGTACGGCCGATGCCGTGGTGGAAGGGAGAAAGCCGATGCGGGATGGAGGACGTCGCCTGGCGCGGATACCCGGATCGTCCCGAATCGGGCCCGGAATGCCCGCGATCCCGTTGCTCGCGGCCGCCGCCGCGCTGGCCGTGGTCGCCGGCGCCCCCGGCGTCGCGGGCGTCGGCGGCGTCGCCGGCGCTCAGGCTTCTTCCGGTGCGCAGGAAGGCCCGGTCTCGCTCGAGGGCGTCGTCGACCTCCACGTCCACGCCGGCCCCGACTCCCGGCCCCGCTCCGTCGACGACATCGAGGCGGCGCGCGCGGCCCGCGACGCCGGCCTGCGGGCGATCCTGCTCAAGAACCACTTCACCATGACGGCCGACCGCGCCGCGCTGGCGATGGGGCAGGTCGAGGGCATCGAGATCTTCGGCGGCGTCGTTCTGAACCGCGCGGTGGGCGGGATCAATCCGGAGGCGGTGCGGCAGATGGCGACGTTCTCCGGCGGGCGGGGGAAGGTGGTCTGGCTGCCGACCTTCGACGCCGAGCACTACGTCACGGCGGCCGGCGGGGGAGCGTCCTACGTGCCGATCCTCGCCGGCGGCGAGCCGCTCCCGGCCGTGCTGGAGGTCTTCGCGCTGATCGCCGAGCACGACCTGACGCTGGCGATGGGGCACTCGGGGCCCGGCGAGGTGCTGCGGCTGATTCCGGAGGCGAAGCGGCTCGGGGTGCGGCGCATCCTCGTGACGCACGTCTTCAGCCAGGGCGCGACGCGCGACCAGATGCGGCAGATGGTCGACGAGGGGGCGCTCCTGGAGATCGACTGGCTCGCCGTCCACACCGGCGGGCGCACCATCGACGACTACGTCTCCGCCATCCGCGCCCTCGGCGCGGGGGCGTTCTTCCTCTCGTCGGACCTCGGGCAGGAGGGGAACCCGCTGCACGCCGAGGGGCTGCGGGACTACATCCGCGCCCTGCGCGAGGCGGGGGTCGGCGACGAGGAGATCGACGTGATGGCGCGCCGCAACCCCGCCCGGCTGCTCGGCCTCGATCCCTGGTAGCCGGGCGCGGCGCGGGTGCCGCGAGCCCCGCCGCGCCCGGCCCGCGTCGGCCGTGCGGCCCGCATCGGCGTGCGGTCCGCGTCGGCCGTGCGGCCCGCGTCGGCCGTGCGGCCCACGTCGGCGTGCGGTCCGCGTCGGCGTGCGGCCCGCGTCGGCGTGCGGTCTGCGTCGGCGTGCGGCCCGCCTCGGCCGGGCGACCGGCTTCAGGCGCCGCCGGGGCGCCGGCTCCGGCGTCAGTGCAGGCGGTAGTCTCGCGGCGGATCGTCCCAGCCGTCGGTCTCGAAGCGCTCTTCGGCCTCCCACTGCCGGCGCCGCTCCGCCCGCCGCTGCCGGTGCCGCCAGATGGCGGCCAGCGACAGGACGGCGATCATCATCCAGAGCGTGAACGGGCTGGCGACGAACGTGATCCACTCCTCCCAGCCGCCGCTCGTGCGCCAGAAGAGGCGCGCGGCCCCGCGCACGGTCGTCCCCGTCGCGTCGGCGAAGGCGAGGTCGAACGGCGCCCCCGCCGCGACCCCGGCGAGGATGCGCGCCGCGACCCCTCCGCCGTGACGCCGCAGCAGATCGCGCACCAGCGCGTGCGAGATGACGTAGGCGCGCGCCGCGTCCCGCTCGCCCTCGTAGAAGAGCCCCTCGAGCGCGGTGACGGTGGGCTGGCCGCTGACGAGGGTGGCCCAGAGGAAGCGGGACCGGTTGCCGATCCCCCAGCTCCGCTCCGCGACGCTCGCCAGTCCTTCGCTGAACCAGCGGGGCAGGCGACCTCCGCCGGCCGCGCGCGCGGTGAGGATGTGCGCCACCTCGTGATGGAGGACCAGCTCGAGCGTGTCGTGCGGGTAGCTGCCGATGCGGCCCGGAAACAGGACGATCAGGTCGTGCTCGGGGTCCGCGAACGCGGCGACCCACGGCGGAGCGTCCCGGGCGAGGCGGGTCTCCTCGGGGACGAGGGCCACCCGAATCGGGTCGCCCGGGTCCGCCAGCCCGACGAGGCGCATCACGGCCGCGAGGCGCCCCACGTCGAGCCGGCCGAGCTGCCCGGCCACGCCCCGCAGCCGCTCCGGGGCCTCCACCCGCAGGGTCGGCAGCCGCG
>JAPOWL010000362.1:0-2146 GCA_026707615.1 Acidobacteriota bacterium
GGGGTCGTTCACGGTCTCGGCGAGCAGCGTCTGGGCGATGTCCGCCGCGAGCTTCGTGCCGCTCGCGAGCTGACTGACGCCCGCCGGCAAGGTCGACAGGTAGCGGAGGAACCCCGGGAGGTCCCCGCCGCCGCCTCGCACGTAGGCGGCCAACGCCTCCTTCAGCACGGCCCGGCCCTGGCTGAGCCGTGCGCCGGAAGCGGGCAGACCCGAGCGGGGAACGAGCGAGGCGACGGCGCTGTCGAGCGCGATCTCGAACTCGTCCGGATCGGCCGCCACGTCGCGCAGGCCGGCCAACGGTGCGAACGAGAGCGGGCGCCCAGTGGTCAGGCGCGGCGTCCACACCACGACCTCGGTGTCGCGGAGGTAGGTTTCCGCCGTCTCCGCGTCTCCGTCGAGCCAGCTTGCGGGCGGTTCCGGCCAGCGCCGACCGAGTCGCGCGAGGTCGTTGTTCGGATCGAGGACGATGGCGGAAACGCCTTTGAGCGCGCACTCCTCGATGAGCCGGCGGATGAGGACGGTCTTGCCGGAGCCGGAGCCCGCAAAGATCACCGTATGGCGCCGGAGGTCCTCGAGGGGTACGGTCACCGGCCGACCCGTAGCTTCCGCCGTGCCGATGGGGATCGAGTTCTCGTCGGCTCCCTTGGACGCCGCCGCGCCCCTCGGCTGTGCGGCTACGGGGGGCGGTGCAGCAACTCCGGACGGCGCGGCAGCCGCGGTTGGTGGAGCCGAGTCAGGGGCTGCGGCAGCCTCAGGCGGTGGGACGTCCCCGGCGGAAGCGGCCTCCTTGGGCGGCGCGGCATCCCTGGGCGGTGTGGCGTCGCTGGGCGGTGCGGCGTCCCTGGGTGGCGCCGCGCCGCGAGGCGGTGGCGCGTCCTCGGACCTCGCGGAGTCCCCGGGCGGCGCGGAGTCCCCGGGCAGTGCCGCGTCGCCGGGTGGTGCAGCGTCCCCGGACCTTGCGGTATCCCCGTGCGGTGCTGCATCCCCGGCGGATGTGGCGTCCCCCGGCTGCGCGGCGTTGCCGGCGGGCTCGGGAAGCAACGGCGCGAGCAGCGTCGTCCTGCTCGCGTGGCGATTCGCCCGGAGCCACGTGGCGAGCCCCTTCGGCTGTTCTTCGAGGAGTAGCTGCAGCGCCCGGAGCACCTTGAGGTCGGCCTCCAGTAGACCCGCCACGGTGCCGCCGTGCGCCATGAGCCCGGCGAGCGCCTGCTGCGTCTTGGGGCCTTGGGACCAGGACGCGTTGCGCAGGATGAACAGTCGCCTCCGCCGGCCCGGGAGCGCCAGTCCCGACGCCGTCATGGCCGCCCGCAGCCGGTGCAGCGCCGCCACCGCGTTGTGGTTCAGGACGGCTCGAAACGACCAGTGGAGCTCGTCATCCGTGTCCGGATCGACTACCTGGCGCAGACGAGCGTGCAGCGAGGGGTTTCTCCCCAGCGGGGGATCCACGGAGAAGCCGCCCACCGTGGCGTTCTCCTCCGCAAACGCGGTCAGGCCGGCGCGCAGCAGCGCGGGCAGAACGCCGTCCACCGTCTTCTCGTCGAGGGCGTCGGCGACGTCCGCCTCGCGTACCAACTCGCTGAACCGCCGGTCCAGACCCGGGTGAGGCGGCACAGGCGGTGGGGGAGTGGGAGGCGGCGTCGGGTCGGGTGTCGGACGGCCCCCACCTGGCGGGCCTAGCTGCTCCAGCTCCGTGATGCGACCGTTGTCCCGACAGCGCGCACAGTGGTCCTGCACGATGTTGATCAGGCTTCGCGGCGAGTACAGGTCGGCTTCGGCGAACGCAGCGGGCCGCACTGGCCAGGTCGGATACTCCGGCGTGAAGCCGGCGCTGGCGTAGGCTGCTCGAAGGTAGGCGGCGATCAGCGCCTCCCCGACCTCCGCCGAGGGGATGGTGCGGAGCTGCACCTCACTCGGATACCGCGCGTGCGCGGACGCCACGGTCTGCTCGCGGATCAGCTTCCAGCTCTCGGTCAGGCACGACACGACGATCAGGGAGTGCTCGACGTCCTCCGCGAGGTCCATGAGCCCGGTCGCCATCTGATCGAGGAGCAACTGTTCCTCGGCGCCGGCGAGCGACCGGCCGAGCGCGACCAGTCCGTCGAGCTGATCGACCGCCACGAGGGTCGTGTACCCGGCGGCGTGCATG
>JAPOWL010000362.1:2156-15335 GCA_026707615.1 Acidobacteriota bacterium
CATGAGCAGGTCGAAGGCGCTGACGACCTCGCGGCACGGGACCCGGCTCGCGCGGATGGAATGCGCGCGTGCCTCCTCGGCGTCGATGTCCAGCCCCTGGAGCAGCGCGTCGCCGACGTCCTGGTGGGCAAGGTCCTCGCTGTTGGTCAGGATGAGCGCGAGCCCCACGTCCAGGGCCGCGCGGCCCCGGGCCTGGCGACCGAGATGCGCCTGCAGCCGACGGCGAACGACCTTCAGATGCGCGAGGTTGAACGTCCCCGCCACGAGGTCCTCCAGGTCCGGTCGTTGCAGCCCGATCGCCTTGCCCAGTCCGTGAAGGACTCTGCGCAACTGGGTCCCGTGCTCGCCTCCCTCGCGATGCAGCGCGTCCACGTAGGCAAGCGCGAGGCTGTCCCAGAACTGACGCGCGGTGCTCGGCTGAAAGAGGACGAAGATCTGCCCGTGCTCGATCACCGCGTGACGGACGCGTCCGAGGAAGTGCGACTTGCCTATCCCCGGCCGCCCTTCGATGACGATGTTGCTTACCTGCGCGCCGTTGCGTAGCCGGGCGAGCGCGTCCAGAACCCGGCTGAACGCCGACGAGTGAATGCCGTCGACATGGATGACGCCGTCGCGCCAGATATCGTTGCCGGCATACGCGGTACGGAATGCGACGTGCCCGAGTGCTTCCAGCTCTCGTTCCACAGCACTCACTCCATGCTGATCAGGTGCATGTCGTCCACGCCGAGCCGAAGCGCCGCGTCCCGGTCGGCCTGCGTGAGTCGACCGCGGTCCTCGTGCAGCGTGAGATTGACTTCCTTCGCCCGGAACATCCGGATGAGCTCCGGGTCCACCTCGCCGCGAGGCCAATCGCCGAGCTGCGCCCGGAGGTCGCGCAACTCCACCCAGTCCCACGGTCGGGAGGCAAGGTTGCGATAGGCCTCACGGATCCGATCGCGGAGCGAGCCGGAGGGTTCCGGAACAGCGGAAGCGAACAGCTCCTGGATCAGCATTCCCCGCGCGTCGAGCGCGACCTTCAGGCCGTTGAGGAGCGCGTACAGCGCGCCTCCGGCCGAACCCGCCCGCTTCGGCGCCTCCTTCTCGAGCTCGGCCACCACCCAGGCCCATCCGGCATCGGTCAACTCGTGGGCGTAGCCCTTTCCGCCTTCCAGCCTGCGGCTCTGGACGAGGCCATCCCGGTTGAGCTTCACCCGAGCCGACTTTCTCACGTCGAGTTTGTAGCGGCTCTTGAGATCGGAGTTCAAGGTTTCCCTGTTGAGCGCCATCAGCGCGATCATCGCCGCGCGTTCCGGAATTCCATACGCCATGCTCAATGCTCCAGCACTGGGGACCGTCGCCGGTCCTCCAGGAATCGTTCGATCTCGTCGAGGACGCGCGCCACGTCGCCGAGCACCTCGTCGTTCGTGTAGCGCAGGACCAGGAATCCCGCCCGCTGCAGCGCACGATCGCGGGACCGGTCCGCGGCGTACTTGGCCGCGTCCAGGTGGTCGGGTCCATCCAGCTCGACGACGCACCGTTCCCGCGCCCACATGACGTCGACCCGGATGGAGTTGGCCAGGACGCCCGGCGACCACGTGTCGTTCCAGGCGCGGCCGGCGGCCCACGGCGACTTCGCGAGATGGGCCTCGAGGTGCTGCTCCGCGCGGCTGAACGCGTTGGGGCGGCCGCGAAGCGGCGTCAGGTAGGGAGCGTGGGGCGCGGGCGCCGGATGCGACCGCGGCATCCCGTCCTGTGGGGCACGGGGAACCCGCGTCATCGAGGCGGTCGGGGCCCCGAAGAGCCAGACGCCGAGTTCCCCCGGCCCGGCCAGCCAGAGTGCGTTCGCCTCCGCGATCTCGATCTGCGCGGCGCTCCACGTGCCCGTCATCGCGACCAGGACGACGAGCCGCTCATACCCGTAGGCGCGCAGGATGAGCTTTCGGGCCTCGCGAACGACGGTCTCACGCGGAAACTCCCCCCCTCGAATCGGGTGCCCGCACAGAGACCCCTCCGCCGCCGCGGCGAGGAACGGTCCGAACAGGTCGCTGCTCCCCGCGGCTCGCTCGCAGATCGCCCGCATCGCAGCCAGGCCCGCGCCGCCGGGTCCGGCGAGATGCTCCGCCTCCGGCAGCCAAGCCGGGTACGTGCCGGTCACTGCTTCCGACAACGCCTCGATGACCAGCTCCGTGAGATCGCGCCGCTCAAGGCCCGCGGCGTCCGCCACAACCGCCAGTACAGCGGCTTGCATTGCTTGAGCGGACTCGATGACCCCTCGCACCGCGACCGGGGAGACCTCGGGCCAGCTCAGCAGGGGCTCGCGGAGCAACGCTTCGATCTGCGAACGGCTCGGGACGGCGCAACGACGGTCCATGCGATCGGCGCCAGATCGTACTCGAAGCGCCGGCCACGGTTCGCGAACGTCCAGGACCGCCGGAGTCGGGACCGGGCCCTGACAGTCGGCGAGGACGCGCCTCCTGGTGCCGCCAAGGCGTCGTTGGCTCGGTGCTCGGCCCCAGCCCCGCGGCCCGAGGAGCTGCCCCGCGCCACCACCTCTGCTGGCGTTTCGCGGCGCAAGCTCCTAGAAGCGGAAGAGCCGGTTCATCTTGACCACGAAGCCGCGGTTGCGGAGCTCCGAAAAGCGGTCGGGGCGCAGCGGATCCGTCTCCCGGTCTTCCGTGTAGACCACGAACAGCTCGCTGCCGGGCGAGTACTCCCAGCGGAGGCGCAGGTTGTTGCTGACGGTGTGGGTGCTCGAGTTGTACTGGACCAGCCCGCTGAAGAACATCCTCGGCGTGAAGCTGTAGCTCACCCGCGTCACGGCGAGATCCGTGCGGAACGAGCCCTGGGGAGAGTCGATCCAGTTGACCGACACGCTCGGCTCGAGCGAGAGGCGCGGGGTCACCTCCATGCGTCCCCGGCGGAACTCGACGGAACGGATGCTTCCGTTGAAGTAGCCGCCGGCGCGCACCGTGAGGGTCCCGTTCAGCCGCCGCTGCGCGCCCGGCGAGTAGCTTGCCTCGACGTCGAAGAAGCCGTAGCCGCCGACCGGGAAGGCGATGTCGGCCGGCCCCGGGGTGAACGCGTCGTGCAGGAACTCGTAGTTGTCCGCCACCGAGACGCCGAAGCGGTCGCTGTTCTCCAGCTCCGTGGAGAATCCCAGTTGCGACTGGCGCGTCTCCACGATGCCTCGGTCGGCGGTCTCGATGTAGTCGAAGCTCCCTTCGAGCCGGAACTGCCGGATGTTGGCCAGCGACCGGGGCCGCGGACTGAACCGCGCCGTCCCGTAGCTGCGGCGGAAGTTGTCGCGGCGCAGGAAGCCGACCTCGGGGATGAAATTGTCCTCGACCACCAGGTGCTCGGCCTGGAACCCGTAGCGGTCGCCGGCATAGTTGAAGCGGCCCTGGTAGCTCAGGTCCCGTCCGTCGTGGCCCGGCGTCTCCGTCCGGGCCACGTAGGCCAGCAGGTTGACGTTCTCGAAGAACGAGAACGTGGCGTCCGCCCCGTAGGCCTGGCTGGACCCGTCGCCGACGAGGGAGACGGAGCGGTTCGTGAACATCGCGCCGACGCTGCTGCGGCGGAAGTTGTCGCGTCGGATGCGCACGACCGTGAAGTTGGTCTCCTCGGCCGCCGCCAGCACCTCGTCGTCGGTCTGGATGTTCAGGGCGCCGACGTCGAACGCCCCGATCTTGCCCGTCACCCGGCCCCCGCCGACGATCGGCACCACGGTGCCGCGCTGCAGCCCGATCCGCCGGCTGTAGAAGAGGGTCGGCGCGTCGCCGCCGCCGAAGAACCCGCCGCCCCGGCCGCGCCGCAGGGCGCCGCCGAAGCCGCCGCTGACGCCGCCGCGGGCGAACCCGAAGATGCCGCGGCCCTCGAGGAAGAACTCGCGCTTTTCGGGGAAGAAGAGGCTGAAGCGCGTCAGGTTCACCTGCTGCTCGTCCACCTCGACCTGCGCGAAGTCGGTGTTGTAGGTGAAGTCCGCGGTCAGGTTCTGCGTGATGCCGTACTTCACGTCGAGCCCGGCGTCTCCGTCGCGGGCGTTCCGCGTGGGCGGCGTCGCGGCGAGGTTGGTGCTGACGCCGCCGATGGCGTACGGCTTGATCTCCAGGTTCCGGCTGCCGCTCGGGGCGTCGAGCCCGACCAGCGTCGCCGCGTCCGAGACGCGGAAGATGCCGCCTGGGCCGGACCCCGCCGAGAGCGGGAGCGGCGTGACGTAGGCCCATTCGTTCTTGCGCCGGACGTTGCGCCGGAGCTGCACGCCCCAGACCTGCGACGGTCCCGGCCGGTAGCGCAGGGACTGGAACGGTATCTCCATCTCCACCGTCCAGCCTTCCTCGAAACGGCCCGTCCGGACGTCCCAGATCGGGTTCCAGTCGCTGTTGGGATTGCCCTCGTTGGTGATCTGGAAGTCGGCCAGGGCGCCGAGCGGGTTGGTGTAGAAGGCCACCGCGTTGCGGCGGTCGTAGAAGGTGTCGAGGATGACCGCGAAGGTGTCGTTCTGCCGGAGCTGGCGCGTGTCGCGGCGCAGCTCGTTGGCGACCCACTCGCTCGGCGGCGCCGAATCCCAGATGCGGGCCGCAACGTAGAGGTTGGCGGCGTCGAAGAAGATCCACGCCTCCGTCCGCTCGGTGGCGGGCGCGCCCTCGTCGGGCGCCTGCTGGATGAAGCCGGTGATGGCCGGCACCGTGAAGTAGGCGCGCTCGTCGAGCTGCCCGTCGAGCCGGATGCCTTCGGGGAGCTCGACGGCGCGAATCGTGGCCCGCCCCCGTTCGTCGCGGCGGATGACGTCGGGCGGGAGCGGCGGCGGCGGTCCGTCGATGGGGTTGACGCCGAATCCGGCCCCTCCCGGCGCGCCGCTCGGTTCCGGTCGCTGCTCGCTTCCGAGCTGCGCGCCGGCGCCAGCCGTGGGGACGGCGCCCTGGGCGGCGACGAAGGCCGGCAGGAGCCAGACGACGAGGGCGGCCAGCGCGAGCCGGCCATCCCTCCCGGCTCCCGCCGGAGGCGTCGCGGGAGACGCCGCTCCGCTCATTCCCCGCCGGACGACGTCGCGGGAGCCGGCGCCGGGAACGGGTACCCGGGCGGCCCGTAGGTGTAGTAGGCCCCCAGGTCGTCGATCTCGTCCATGTCCGGATAGAGCACCCCGAACGCCGGCGCTTCGCGGCTGCCGCGCGGCGAGTACCACACGGCGCCGTCGCGGGTGATCTGGATCTTGGGCGAGTCGGCGTGGCGCTGCGGCTTCGGATAGAACGTGAACTCCTCGGTGCGCGGGTCGAACCTCCAGAGCGTGGCGCCGTAGTCGCCGTCGGTCCGCTGGCCGACGTCGGGGGCCCAGATGTTGTCCTCAGGGTCGGCGGCAACGTCGTACGGCTCCGCGTTCTGCTGCGGAATCGACCACTCGGTCATCTTGCCCGTGGACTGGTCCAGCTTGACCAGCTTGCCGGGCCGCTTGCCGGCGGAATAGATGCCCCACCAGATGTTGTTCTGCGAGTCGACGTTCAGCCGCCGCGTGTGCCCCGGGTAGGTCGGCGCCGTGAACTCCGTCCACGAGTTGTTCGACGTGTCGAACTTGACGATCTTGCCGCCGCTCCAGAGCGCGACCCAGATGTTGTCGTTGCGGTCGGCCACCACCCCGTAGGGGATGGCGTGCGGGGTCGGGATGCGGAACACCGACACCTCGCCGGTGGCGCGGTCCCACTTGCTGAGGGCGCCGCCCATGATCCACCCGACGTAGATGTTGCCCTTCGAGTCCATGGCCAGCGACTGCATGAACTTCGTCGGGTTGCGCACCACGTCGTCGGGGTCCATCGGAATCAGGTGCTCGAACTCCTCGGTCTCGGGATTGAAGCCCAGGAGCCGCTTCTCCGCCGCCCCGGTGCGGCCCCGGTGCTCGGGCAGCCAGATCAGGCCCGACGGGTCGATGAGGATCTCGTGGTTGCCGTTCCGGGGGGCGGGATAGAGGTACTCCCACTGCTCGCCGGTGCGGGGGTCGAGCTTCACCAGCCGGTGCGGCACGCCGCGGTCGACGAGCCAGACGTTGCCGTCGGCGTCGAAGCGCGGGTCCTGGCCGTAGCGGGCGACCCGGTCGCGGGCCCACGGCTCGGCGTTGACGCCTTCGTCGGGTCCGTCCTTGGGCAGGTAGTACTCGATGTACATCGCCTTCCCGAGCGCTTCTTCATCCACCGGCGTCTGCTGCTCGATGGCCACCCGCCGGCGCTTGCTGTCGGGCCCGAAGTTCTCGACGACGTAGGCCAGCAGGTCGTCGCGGTCCTGTCGGCCGAAGCGGAACATCGACGCCCGGAACGAGAGCAGGCCCTGCGCGTAACGGGTGGGGTCCTGCTCGCCGAGGGTGCTGCCGACCATGTGGTCGATCCACGACATCCACTGCCGCTCGGTTCCCGGACGCGTCGGGAAGAAGTTCTCGCCGTGGCACGCCATGCAGACCTGCTCGGCGACCTCCCGGCCCGGCCCCGGCGGGTAGATCTCGTCGTAGCTGGCGTACTCGAACTGGCCGGACCGGCCGCTCTCCATCGCGGTCCGGCCGGCGGGGATGACGAGCGGAGGCGCGTCGCCCGAGAGCGGGCCCAGGGTCAGGTCGACCTCCGCCGCGTCGCCGGCGCTCACCGTGATCGTCCGGACGTCCGACTCGAGGCGCTTGGTGCTGGCGCTCACCTCGTAGGTACCGGGGAACAGCGCGACGGCCCGGTAGCGTCCGCCGTGGGTGTAGACCATGTACACCATGTCCCGGTCGAGGTTGCGGGCGTAGACCTGAGCCGCCGTGAACGGCCCGGGCGCGCTCACCGTCCCCGAGAGGGTCGCCGTGCCCGGCACCTCGGCCTCGAGGCCGATGCCGGTCAGGACCACGACCGACGCGCAGAGCGCCCCGGCCAGCCGAACACGCGAGCGACTTGCGCAACGCAGCCTGGAAAGCACCATGGGTCAACTCCTTCGACAATCAACGGTATTCGTTCGTGAGAATGTGCCCGGCGGCGGGCCAAGTCAAGTCCCGGCACCCGGCCGGGCCTCCCGGGACCGCCACCCCGACTCCCACGACGACCCCCGCCCAGGTTGTCCGCTTGCGCGAGGAAGATGACCACGACGCGGACGATGCCGGCGGTGAGCGCGTCCCGTGGTCGAGGGTCGAGACGACGATGAAGGTGTCGCGAAGTCCCGCGCTACGGCCGCTGACCGATCAGGACGTGGGCGAGGCGGCGCGAATCGGTCGGGAGCTCGCCGCCGGCCGGCATCCGGCCGACCGAGAGCATGTAGGCAATGACGTCGACGTATTCCTCGTCGGTGAGCGAGCCCGGATTGTCCTCCGGCATCGTCAGCCGCGTGAACGCCAGCAGGACGGCCAGCGAGCGTCCCTCCCACTCGCGCAGGAATCTCGCCCGTGCGAGCGGGGGCGTGGACCGCATGTCGGGATCGTCCGGAGCGCCGTTCAGCCGGCGGCCGTGGCACAGGCCGCAGGCTCCCGTATACACGTCGCGGCCCCGCGCCGCCTGCGCCTCGGTGAACACGCCGTCCCAGACCGACGCTGTCTCGCCGGCGTCCGTGCGTTCGTCCAGCACGGCGGCGACGTCGCCGATGGCCACGCCTCCGAAGTCGTTCGTCCAGGCGGTGCGGACATGGCGCGCGAGCGCGGTGACCTCGGCCGCGGCCAGGGCCGGAAACGGAGGCATGTTCGCTGCGCCCCGGCGGATGAAGCGGATGGTCCGGGCCGCGATGCCGAGCCGCTCGTTGCCGCGCAGGGCCGGGACCGCCGGCGGGCGCCCCTCGCCCTCGCTTCCGTGGCACAGCGCGCAATGCTCCTCGTAGAGGCGCGGACCCTGCTCGGCGAGCGCCGCCGCGTCGTCGACCTGCGCGACGGCGGCGCACGGCGTGAGGAAGCAGGCCAGGAGGCCATGCAGCAGGCCCCGCGCCACTCGACCGCGGCCGGCGGCCAGGCGACCCGCTTCGGAACGCGAATCGCCCGCCGGACGGCTCCCTGCCGGGCGAGCCCCCGCGTCCCCCCGGCCCCCGCGGTCACGACCAGATATCGGCATCCGACAGCTCCCGATCCTGCGTCAGCTCCGCTCGAACCGTCGTGTCGGCCGTGACCTTCCCGTCGAAGCGGACGGGAACGCAACCCTTGCCCGACACGAAGAGCCGGTACTCCCCGGCCGGCACGCGCATCTCCGCCACTCCACGTTCGTCGGTGACGGCGCGGTACGGGTGCGCAACTACGCGGGCGCCCTCGACCGGGTTCCCGCCCTCCGCGTGCGTGGCGACGACCGTCAGGAGGCAGGCGGGCGCGGACACGACCCGCACGCCGAAGCGCGCGCTGCCCCGTGCGTGCGGGACCGCGGGGCCCTTCGTTGCAGCGGCGTCGCCGGATGCGGCAGCGTCCTCCGATTCGGCCGGGTCGCCCGATTCGGCCGGGTCGCCCGATTCGGCCGGGTCGCCCGATTCGGCAGCGTCGCCCCGCCCAGCGGCTCCGGCCGGCGCCGCCCCGGCGCTCGCAGGCGCCGCCGCCTCCCAGGTGTAGAGGCCTTCGGCGTCCGGGGCGACGAGGGTCACTTCGGCGTGGTACAGCGCGTCCGTGCCGGGCCAGCGCTGCTCGTCGAGAGCCGCCGTCGCCCGCCTCTCGTCGGCGTGGTCGCGCACCTCCAGCTGCCGGCCGGCAAGCGTGCACCTCGACGCACAGGTCACCCCGACCTTCACCGCGAAGCGCTGCCCGCACTCGACGGCGGCCGGCGTGTCCCAAACGACGACGCGCGTGACGTGCCGCTCGCCGGCAGGAGCGCGGGACTCGCCGTCATCGAGGGTGGGGTCCGCGCCCGCGTTCCGCGCGCCGGGCGGCACCTCAATGCCACTCGCGTCCGCCGCACCCGATGCCTCGTCCTCATGCACCATGGCCGGCCACCTCACCCGGTCCGGTCGGACCCGCCTCGAGCGTCGCCTCCGTCCTCAGGCGGACGGCTCCCTGGCGGCATGCGAGCCGGCGACGAAGCCGTGCACGTGGCCCTTGCCGAGGCCGTGCTTGTTGAAACCGCCGACCGCCTCGCCACCGGCGTAGAGGCCCGGAATCGCCTCGCCCTGCATGTCCACGACCTGCTGCCGGCCGTCGACCCGCAGGCCGCCGTAGGAGTCGTGCCAGACCACCAGGATCGAGAGCGCGTAGAACGGCGGCCGGTCGATGCGGTACATCGGCGCGTCCGCATCGCGCTCGAAGTCCGGGTCGGCCCCCGCGTCGACGTAGCCGTTCCACCGGGCGACGGTCTCCGCGAGGTAGCGGAGCGGCATCCGCTGGAACTTGTGGCCGGCGGCGATCTTCGCGGCCAGCTCCTCGATGGTGTCGGCCTTGAAGAAGTAGCCGTTGTCGGCCACGTAGGGGTAGTAGAGCTCCCAGCCGGTGCGCTCGACGGCCTCCTCGTCGAAGATGGCCCACAGCGGCCCCGAGTGGTAGTCGGGGGCCTTCGAGCCCTCGTTCATCGCCAGCGCGGCGTCGAGGCCGTGGTCGTAGTCGTAGGACCGCCGGACCCATTCCTTCCGGCAGTTGCGCCAGTCGAGAGGCTTGTGGTCGAGCCCCTGCCCCGGGGAGGCTCCGTCGCCCGGATAGCGATTCCCGGGCGGCCGTGCGGGCAGGCGGACCTCGTTGAAGAAGCGCTTCCCGACCTGGTTCACGGCGATGAACTCCTCGAAGCCGGCGCTGCCGACATTGACCCCGGCCGAGCCGCGGAAGCCGAACGTCGGGTGTCCCGGCATCATCGTCGTGTAGGCGTCCGGGGTGCCGAGGCGGGTCGAGATGTGGAACGTCGTGGGATACGACAGGTTCTGCTGCATCCCGGCGAGGTTCGCTCCGACCCGCAGCCCGGCGACCAGCGCGCTGGCGTCCTGGCCGTGGGGACCCTGCAGGGCGACGCCGCTCGTCGGGAAGGCCGGCTCGCGCATGGCCGGATAGAACATGCTGCGGACCTGGGGGTTCCCGGCGTGGCCGCCGCTGGCCAGGATGACGCCCCGGCGCGCGCGGATGGTCACCGTCTCGCGCCGCTCGTCGACGTTGCCGTTCTGCCAGTAGCTCTGGAGCAGCTCGCCGGTCTCGGGGTGGTGGCGCGGCGAGTAGTGCGCCCGGATGCCGACCACCCGGCCCGCGAACGGCTGCTCGCGAACGAGGTCCGCGAAGCGGCGGTGCAGCATGAAGCGGACGCCCTTCTCGCGCGCCGAGAACTCCAGCTTCGTCATCTCGGGCCTCCCCTCGTGCCGCCACCTCCGCCGGATTATGCCACCCGAGAGTCCGACACGCGATTGCTCATCACCTCGCATCGTCGTCGGTGTCGAAAAGCGACACCCCGCACGGGGCGGTGAAGTCGTTGGCCGGCAGGTTGCCGGTATTCACGGTGCCGGCCGGCTCGAAACACAGCACGTAGGCGTCCTCCGCCGCGGAAGTACGATGCTCGACGCCGCGAGGGACCAGCACGCAGTCGCCTTCGCCCATGTCTACGCGCCGGTCACGAAACTCCACCGAAAACCGTCTCTTCCACACGAGGAAGAACTCGTCGGCGTCGTCGTGACGATGCCAGGGGAAGACGCCCTTCACCCTGATGAGCTTCACCTCCTGGCCGTTGAGGGCGGCGACGACGCGCGGACGCCACGGTTCGTCAAGCCGGCTGCAGTACTCGTCCACGCTGATCTTCGCCGTCATCACCGTCCTCGGGAGGGTTGCCTCGCTGGCCGGTTTCGCTCGGCCGCAGGACTCCCCGGCCGCCCCCGGAGCACGCAGGAGCGTACTATGCTCCATGCGATATGGGTTCCTGGTAGAGACCTACGAAACGGAGCGCCTCAAGGTCCTCGGTGTCTGGAGCATGTTTCGCGATGAGGACCTCCCGGTGCGTCCGCATGCCACGGACAAGCGTGGCCGCAGCGTGCACGAGCAGATGGTGCACCAGTGCGTCAGCGAGGACCTGTGGTTTCGCACGATGCTGGGTATCGGGACCAGGGAGCCCGCGCTTCCGGAGATCGAGAAGAGACTCGACTTCATCGAGCGATATGCCACGAGTTCTGCCGAGCGGCAGGACGCGCTGAGATCGCAGCCTGAATCCTGGTGGGAGGGAGAGACCCGCTTCTTCGATACGGCCCGATCGCGGGCGTGGGTCGTCGTCCGACGGATCGCGCACACGTCTCATCACCGCGGTCAGCAGATGGCGATGCTCCGGATGCTCGGCCGCGACCTGCACAGCAACTACGGGCCGACCGCCGATACCGGCGGATTGATGCGGGACCACGCACCCGTGATCTACGCCTATTCGAGCATCGAGGAGCTGCTGGCCGGCGAGCGCGCAGGCGGACGCAAGGCGCCGCTCCGGGGTCCCGGAGAACGACCGCCCACCGAGCGGCCCGGCAACTGAGACGCCAATCCGAAGACCTCGCTGCCACCGCCATCGCCGATTCACCAACATCCTCGCCGCCAGCCGCGTCGCCGCCAACCCGTCGGTCGCACGACGAGCCGGCTCCACGTGGGTGACGACATCGACTCCGTGCCGCCGCGGCGTGGGCGGCGCCGTCGCGTGACCGCCGGCGGCGTCACTCCGACTCCCGAAGCGCCACCAGGGGGTCGATCCTCGTCGCGCGCCACGCCGCCGCCAGGCTCGCCGCCGCACACACGGCGAGAAGCAGCGCCGTGAGCGCGGCCAGGGTCCCCGCCTCTCGTGGCGCCACGCCGAAGAGCAGCGGGCGGAGAAGCTCCGTGCCGGCGAGGGCCACGCCGAGACCGACGGCGGCGCCGAGCAGGGTGAGCACGACGGCCTGCCCCCATACCAGCCGCAGCACGTCGACCGCCTGCGCGCCGAGGGCGCGGCGCACGCCGATCTCGCGGGTCCGCCGGGGCAGGATGCTGCGCAGGGTCGTTCCGCCGGCCGTGCGACCTCGGACTTCCAGGACATTCCGTCGTGGCGGCGCCCGACCGTAGCGACCATCGAGAGCCTCCTCCGCGACCATGAGGTACCGCTCATCGTGCCAATGGCGGTCGTCGATCCCGCGTACTTCGAGGAAACGGTCGGCCGGCTCCGCCGGTCCGGCATCACCGTCCATCACTTCGCTCTCGTCGCCGGTCCGAAGACCATTCGCCGCCGACTCCTGTGGCGCCTCTCCCCGCCGCGGGCGACATGGTGGGCGCTTCGCCGCGTCGAGCGCTGCATCCGCGAGCTGCGTTCGCCCCTGTTCGCGACCCACGTCGACACCGACGGCCGGTCGGCGGCCGACGTCGTGGCGACGATCCGGCGATGTGCTAGCGTCTGATGCATGCGGACGACGATGGCCATCGATGACGACGTCCTGCTCGCAGCCAGGGCCTTGGCGCGCCGGCACGGAAGCAGCATCGGAGCGGTGATCTCCGAGCTCGCCCGGAAGGGGCTCAACGCCGGGCCGCAGGACGACGCGGTCGCCGACAGCGACGGCTTCTACGGGTTCCGGCCGCTCCCCAGGCGCGGCAAGCCCGTCACGAACGAGCTGATCGACCGGCTACGGGATTAGGGGCCGTACCAGGATCCCGAGCATAGGCCCAGCGGCCTTTCGATTCTCGACGAGACGATCTTCGACCACGCGCGAGATGACCATGGATGACAGGACCACCGTCAGACTCGGCGATCCCGCCCTCTTTCGGCAGCAGTGCTACGTGAACGGCGCGTGGATCGATGCCCGGAGCGGGGACGTGATGGAGGTGGACAACCCCGCTACGCGCGAGGTCGTCGGCACCGTCCCCGCCTTCGGCCGCGAGGAGACGCGCGCCGCCATCGAGGCGGCCGACGCAGCGTGGAGCGGCTGGCGGTCGCGTCCCGCGAAGGAGCGCGCGCGGCTGATGCGCCGCTGGTTCGAGTTGATGATGGCGCATCAGGACGACCTCGCGGTGCTGATGACGACCGAGCAGGGGAAGCCGCTGGTCGAGTCGCGCGGCGAGATCGCCTACGCGGCGTCGTTCATCGAGTGGTTCGCCGAGGAGGCGAAGCGCGTCTACGGCGACGTCATCGACCATCCGCTGCCGGGCCGGCGGATCGTGGTGCTGAAGCAGCCGATCGGCGTGGTCGCGTCGATCACGCCGTGGAACTTTCCGGCCGCGATGATCACCCGCAAGTGCGCCCCCGCGCTCGCGGCGGGCTGCCCCGTCGTCATCCGCCCCGCCTCCCAGACGCCGCTCTCGGCCCTCGCCCTCGCGGCTCTCGCCGACCG
>JAPOWL010000020.1:0-14688 GCA_026707615.1 Acidobacteriota bacterium
CTCGCCGGCCGCCAGGACCATGTTGACGAGGAGATTGATCTGCACCGCGGCGCCGGCGAGCGTCCCCGGACCCATCAGGCGCAGGATGTCCCGCAGCCCCGGGTCGGAGGGGTCGAGGGCGGGGCGGTAGCGGAATCCCTCCCGGTACAGCGCCGGTGCCTGCAGCGCCACCTGGCCCATCGCTCCGAGCAGCGCCCCGACGGCTACCGCCACGACGGGATCGAGACCCAGCCCCGGCATCAGCGGGACGAGGAGCGCGCCGCCGGCGATGATGCCGACGTTGTACATGGCCGGCGACAGCGCGGGAACGAAGAAGCGGTCGAGGGAGTTGAGCATCCCCATCATCGCGGCGGCCACGGCGACCATGGTCAGGACCGGGAGCAGGATGCGGGTGAGCAGGGCGGCCAGCTCGAGCTTGCCCGCCACCTCCGCGTAGTCGCCGGCCAGCCCGCGCACCAGCGGCTCCGCGAACAGGATGCCCGCCACGACGACGATTCCCGTTGCGGCGATCAGCGCGTTGACCACCTGGTTGCCGAGCAGGAGGGCCGGCGCGCGCCCGTCCTTCGTCAGGCGGCGCATGAACGTCGGCACGAAGGCCGCGCTCATCGCGCCCTCCGCGAACAGGTCGCGCATCAGGTTCGGGATGCGGGACGCCACGTTGAAGGCGTCCATCGCGTCGCCGGCGCCGAAGCGGTAGGCGAGGACCTGGTCGCGGACCAGGCCCAGGAGGCGGCTGGCGAGGGTCGCGGCGCCGACGACGCCGGCCGAGGCTGCAAGCCGGGCGGCGCGGGATCCGCGACCGGCGCCGGGAGTCCTCGTCGCGGGCGGATCCGTCGGCGGGCTGGGTGTCACGCGTCAGATCGCGAAGCGGACGTTGACGACGTCGCCGTCGCGGATGACGTAGTCCTTCCCCTCGAGCCGCACCTCGGCGTGCCTGCGGCACTCGGCGAGCGAGCCGCGGGCGAGCAGCGGATCGCAGGGGACCACCTCGGCGCGGATGAAGCCTCGCGCCATGTCGGTGTGGATCTCGCCGGCCGCGTCCTGCGCGCGCGTCCCGGCGGCGACGGACCACGCCCGGCATTCGTCCTCTCCCACGGTGAAGAAGGAAATGTAGCCGAGCAGCTCGTACGTGGCGCGAATGACCCGGTCGAGACCCGTGCCCCGCAGGCCGAGGTCGGCCAGGAAGGCCGCCGCGTCCGCCGGCTCGAGCTCGGCGATCTCGAGCTCGATCTTCGCGCAGACGGAGAGCGCACGGACGCCGGGCCGCTCCAGGAAGTCGTCGAGCCCCGCGGCGCTCACGGCGGTCTCCGTGGCGACCGCGGCGTCGGCTTCGTCGCCGTTGAGGACCAGCAGCAGCGGCTTGGCGGAGAGGAACTGAAAGCCGCGGAGCAGCCTGGCGGAGGCGCCGTCGAACTCGAGCGAGCGGAGCGGGGTGCCTGCCTCGAGGGCCTCCGCGGCGCGCCGGAGGAGCTCGAGCTCGGCCCCCTGGTCCTTCGCGACGCCCTTGCGCCGGTCCTTCTCGATGCGTTCGATACGTCGCTCGGCGACCGACAGATCGGCCAGGATGAGCTCGTCCTCCATCGCCCGCGCGTCGCGCGCCGGATCGATCGACTCCGCCGGGTGCGGCACGGTGTCGTCCCGGAACGCCCGCACGACGTGCAGGAGCGCGTTCGCGGTGCGGTACGGCGCGACGTCGACGAGGGCGGCGCCGGTCGCGGGGCGGGCCGCCAGGTCGACGAAGGTCACCGTGGCCGGAGTCCGCTTGCGCGGCGAGTACAGCTCCGCCAGCCGGTCGAGCCGGGGGTCGGGGACCAGGGCCGGCCCCACGCTGGCGTCGTGCCGGGTCGCGGCCTGTCCGCCCGCGCCCCGCGGCCGGGTCAGGAGCTGGAACAGGGTGGTCTTGCCCGAGGAGGACACTCCGATCAGTCCGGCGCGCAGCATGCCGGAGGAGTGTCGCACATCGCTTCTCCTCCAGCCACGGGGGCAGCGGAGGCCGGGTCCTGCGCGGGTGGCTCCTCGATTCGGACGTTGACAAGGGCGAGGCCGGTTTCCTACGATTGGTGGACCAGATTGGAGCGAGGTGGAGACATAGGGTGTTCTGGGGGAGCTTCTCCGCCAAGATCGATGACAAGGGGAGGCTGAAGGTTCCCACGGCCTTCCGATCCGTCATCGAGGGGCGGTACGGCGACCTGCTGTTCGTGACGAGCCTCAGCGGCGAGTCCGTGCGGCTCTACCCGATGCCGGTCTGGGCCGCGGTCGAGGAGAAGCTGCGCAAGGTGCCGTCGATGCTCCCGGCCCTGATCCGGTTCGTCGATCGGGTGAGCTACTACGGGCAGCCGGCCAACCTCGACAAGCAGGGGCGCGTCTCCATCCACGGTCGCCTCCGGGAATCGGCGGACATGACCGGGGAAGTCGACGTCCTCGGTCGGAACGACTACCTCGAGGTGTGGAACCACGAGCGACTTCGGTCGCGAATGGACAAGGAGCCGCTCACGAAGGACGACCTCCTCGCACTCTCGGAGTACGGGATCTGACGTGGACGGCCGCGCGGAGCCGCAGGCCGGTCACGTGCCGGTGATGGCGGCCGAGGTGATGACCTTGCTCGAACCAGGCCGGGACGGGCTGTTCGTCGATTGCACCGTCGGCGGCGGCGGCCACGCCCGGGCGCTGCTGGGGGCAGGAGTCGGCCGCCTGATCGGCCTCGATCGGGACCCGGAAGCGCTGACGCTCGCGGCCGAGCGCCTCCGGGACTGGGGTGACCGCGTCGAGCTGGTCCACACCGACTTCCGGGAGCTGGAGGCGGTGCTGGCGGCGCGCGGCATCGCGGGCATCGACGGCGGGGTGCTGGCCGACCTCGGGGTCTCGACCCTGCAGCTCGACGGCGACGGACGGGGGTTCAGCTTCCGGCGCGACGAGCCGCTCGACATGCGGATGGACCGGTCGGCGGGGCCGACGGCGGCCGAGATCCTGGAGTCGGCCTCCGAGAGCCGGCTCGCCGACATCCTCTTTCGCTACGGGGAGGAGCGGCACGCGCGCCGCATCGCGCGGGCCCTGGTCGCGGCGCGCGAACGGGAGCCGCTGACCACCACCGGGCAGCTTGCGGCGCTGGTGCGGCGCACGCTGCCGCGACCGCGGCGATGGCGCATCGATCCGGCGACACGGACGTTCCAGGCGCTCAGGATCTGGGTGAACCGGGAGCTGGACGGGCTCGATGACTTTCTCCGGACCGTCTGCCGCCGACTGCGCGCGGGAGCCCGCCTCGCCGTGATCACGTTCCACTCGCTGGAGGACCGCATCGTGAAGCACACCCTCCGTGACCTGGAACGGAGCGGAGCCGTGGCGCTGCGCGTGCTGACCCGACGCCCGCTGCGCCCGTCGCCCGGCGAGGTCGCAAGGAACCCGCGGGCCCGCAGCGCGAAGCTGCGGGGGGCGGAGAGGCTGGCATGAGGCAGCAGCACCTCGAGTACGCCGTCCGGCGCGAGATCCGGAACAGCCCGATCGTGCGCGAGGTGGATCGGGAGCGCCAGCGCGAGCAATGGCGGTCGCTGGGGGTGGGCGTGTTGCTGGCCGCGGTCGTGCTCGTGTCGGCCTGGCAGCAGTTCGAGCTGCTGCGGAACGGCTACCAGGTCGAGCAACTGCAGCAGGAGAGGGCTCGCGAGATCGAGATCAACCGCCAGCTCCGCCTCGAGATCGAGACGCTCCGGTCGCCCGCGCGCATCGAGCGGATTGCCACCGAGCGGATCGGCCTCGTGGCTCCATCGAACGACGAGGCACTCGTGATCGAGCATGTCCGGCCCGCCCCGCCGCCGGCCCGCTCCGTCCTCGCCCGCCGGGTGCAGGGAGGTGCACAGGGTGTTCCAGCTCGGTAGCCGCGGTCGCGGGGGGGGCGCACGGCCCTCGAGCGCGCGTCGGACCGCGCCGCGCCTCGACTGGCGTACCACGGTGAGAGGGCGGGTGGCGGTGGTGGCCGCCGCCTTCGCCGTGTGGGCGGCCGGGATCGAGGCGAAGCTCGTCTACCTGCAGTTCGTCCAGCGCGACTGGCTCGTCGAGCGCGCCCAGAGCCAGCAGCAGCGCACGATCGCCGCCCACCCTCGGCGGGGAGACATCCTGGACCGGGCCGGGCGCGTGCTGGCCTACAGCGTCGAGGCCTCGACCGTCTACGCGGTGCCGACGAAGATCGACGACCCGGACGCCACCGCGGACGCCCTGTGCGGCGCCCTGGAGTGCTCCGCGGAGCAGCGCGCCACCATCGGCGCCCGCCTGTCGAGGGACGCCGAGTTCGTCTACGTGGAGCGGCAGGTCTCGCCCGCGAAGGCGCGCCGCGTCGACGATCTCGGGCTGCCGGGAGTGGGCTTCACCACGGAGCCCCGCCGCTACTATCCCAACAAGGAGCTCGCCGCCCACCTGCTCGGCTACGTGGGCATCGACCACCAGGGTCTGGCCGGCATCGAGTCGACCTACGACGGGGTGATCCGGGGTGAGCCCGGGCGCGTCCTCATCCGCACCGATGCGCGAGGCAGCGCCTTCAGTCGCGTCGAGGCGCCGCCCGAGAGCGGCGCGGCGCTCGAGCTGACGATCGACAAGTACCTCCAGCACATCGCCGAGCGCGAGCTGCGAGCCGGGATCGGCGAGTTCGGGGCGGACGCCGGAGCCGTCGTCATGCTCGACCCGGCGACCGGCGAGGTGCTGGCGATGGCGAGCGAGCCGACGTTCAATCCGAACGTGTTCGCCCTGGCATCCCCCGAAGCGCGCCGCAACCGGGCCGTGCAGGACGTCTACGAGCCCGGCTCGACCTTCAAGGTCGTGACCGCGTCGACGGCGATCGAGGAGCGGCTGGTCCACCTCGACGAGATCTTCGACGTCAGCGCCGGCTACATCCGGATCGCCGGCGACATCATTCGGGACTTCCGGACCACCGGCCCGCTCTCGTTCACCGACGTCATGGTCCGCTCGAGCAACGTCGGGGCCATCCGGGTGGGACTGCGGATCGGGCCGGAGCGCTTCAGCGAGCGCGTGCGCCGCTTCGGGTTCGGCCAGGCCTTCGCGCGCGACTTCCCGAGCGAGAACCCCGGCATCGTCTGGGCTCCGGCCGCACTCAACGATCGGGCGCTGGCTTCGCTCTCGATGGGCTACCAGATCGCGGTCACTCCGCTGCAGATGGCGGCGGCGGTGGCGGCCATCGCCAACGGCGGCGATCTGATCGAATCGCGGGTCGTGCGGGCCGTCCGCCGGGGCGGCGAGCGCGAGGAGTTCGGGAGCCGCATCATCCGGCCCGTCGTCTCCCGCGACACCGCGGCCGAGATGACGGCAATCATGGAAGCCGTCGCCGAGCGGGGCACGGCCCGCCGGGCCCGCGTTCCCGGCTACACGGTGGCCGGCAAGACCGGTACGGCGGAGAAGCTGATCGACGGCCGGTACTCGAGCACCGACCACAACGCCTCGTTCGTCGGATTCGTGCCTTCCCGGCGGCCGCGACTCGTGATCCTCGTGATGATCGACACGCCGCGGGGGACCGTCGTCAACGGAGTGCGGCAGCGCGCCTACACCGGCGGCGCCGTGGCCGCTCCCATCTTCCGGCGCATCGCCGAGGCGTCGCTGCGCCATCTGGCCGTTCCGCGCAACGTCGATCCGATCCCCGCGGCACTGTCCGCGGAACGGGCCGCGCCGCGGGGGATGGCCGTGTCCATCCCGGCGGCGACGCGGCAGGCCGGCTTCGCCGCCCCCGAGGCGGGCAGCATGCCCGACCTCCGCGGGCTCAGCGGACGCGAGGCGATCCACGCGCTGGCGCGGCTGGGGCTCGACGTGCGCGTCGAGGGGGACGGCGTGGTCGTGGCGCACGATCCCGAGCCCGGTGCGGTTCTGGTGCCGGGCATGGTGGCGACCGCCAGGATGAGCCGGCATCCGGACGGGGGGCGCGGGCAGGGGGGGCCCTAGCATGCCTGCCACGCCCATGCCGTCGAGCTCGCCGCCGCGTGCCAGCCTGGGGGAGCTGCTGGCGCGGGCAGGGATCGAGCGCCCCGCGGGAGCCGGGGCGGCGGTCCTCGCCAGGCCGGTCACCGGCCTGGCGTACGACTCGCGGTCCGTCACCCCGGGCGCGGTCTTCGTCGCCATCCGCGGCGCGCGGCACGACGGCGCGTCGTTTGCCGCCGACGCATGCGACCGCGGAGCCTGCGCCGTGATCGCCGAGACCGCGCCGCCGGCCGCGACCGGCGTCCCCTGGATCCGGGTCGCGGACGCGCGTGCGGCGCTGGCCGCCGCCGCGGCCGCCCTCCATCGCGACCCGAGCCGGGCGCTGCGCGTGGTCGGCACGACCGGGACGAACGGGAAGACGACCACGACCTACCTGCTCGAGTCGATCTTCGAGCAGAGCGGCATCCCCACCGGCCGCATCAGCACCGTCGCGCATCGGACGGGGCCGGGCGACGAGCGCCCGGCCGAGCGGACGACGCCGGAGGCCGCCGACGTGCAGGCGCTTCTCGCGCGCATGCGGGACAGCGGCGCCAAGGCGTGCGCCATGGAGGTCTCATCGCAGGCGCTCGCGTTGCGCCGGGTGGACGGCGTGCGCTTCGCGGCCGCGGTCTTCACCAACCTGACGCGCGACCATCTCGATTTCCACGGCGACATGGAGCGCTACTTCGCGGCCAAGCGCCTCCTGTTCGCGGGGCTGCCGAGCGACGCGCCCAGCGTCATCAACGCGGACGACGAGTACGGCCGCCGACTGCTCGGCGACGTCGCCCGACCGGTTACCTACGGCCTCGATGCGTCTGCCGACGTGTCGGCCCTGCGGCTGGCCGTGTCGCGCAGCGGGATCTCGATGGACGCCTGCTCGCCGGCCGGCAAGCTGCGCCTCCGCTCGCCGCTGCTCGGCCGCTTCAACGCGTACAACGTGCTGGCCGCCGCGGCGACGGCGGCGGCGCTCGACGTCCCCGCGCGCGGCATCGAGGCGGGGGTCCGGGCCCTCGACGCAGTGCCCGGGCGCATGCAGGTCGTCACCGGCGAGAGCGACGACGTCACCGTCATCGTCGACTTCGCGCATACGGACGCCGCGCTCCGCGGCACGCTCGAGGCGATCCGCGCTCTCGCGGAGGGCGGCCTGGTCACCGTCTTCGGTTGCGGCGGCGACCGCGAGGTGTCGAAGCGTTCCCTGATGGGTGCGGTGGCCGCGCGCCTCAGCGACCGGATCGTGCTCACGTCCGACAACCCGCGTTCCGAGGATCCGCGCGCCATCATCGAGGACATCCAGCGGGGACTGCCGCGCGAAGGCCCTCCTCCCTGGCTGGCGATCGTCGATCGCGAGGAGGCGATCTCGCGGGCCGTCCGCGACGCGCGGCCCGGCGACGTGGTCGTGGTGGCCGGCAAGGGGCACGAGCAGCACCAGGTGATCGGCAGGCGGCGCGTGCCGTTCCGGGATGCGGCGGTTGCGCGGACCGCCCTGGCGCGCAGGCGGGCCGTGGCGGGGGCAGGGTGAAGGACACGTGCCGCAGCAGGCCGAGATCGTGTTTCGCGCGGGCGAGCTCGCCGCCGTGGCCGGCGGGCACCTCCATCGCGGACGGCCGGATACGGAGCTGGGCCGGTTCGCAATCGACAGCCGGCGCGTCCGGCCGGGCGACGTGTTCGTGGCAATCCGTGGAGCGCGCTTCGACGGGCACCGGTTCGTCGCCGAGGCGCTCGGCCGGGGAGCGGCGGGTGCCATCGTCGCCCACGCCTCCGCGCTGCCGCCCGATGCCGGGCCGCACGCCGGGGTGGTCGTCGACGATACGGTCGCGGCGTTGCAGCGAATCGCGCGAGCGGTACGCCGGCGATCCGGCGCGCGGGTGGTGGCGATCACCGGCAGCGTCGGAAAGACCACGACGAAGGAGCTGACAGCCGCCTTGCTCGGGACCCGCTATCGCGTGTTGCGGAACGAGGGGAACCTCAACAACCACATCGGGTTGCCCCTCTCGCTCCTCGAGCTGCGGCGCCGCCCGGAGGCGGCGGTGGTGGAGCTTGGCATGAATCACGCAGGGGAGATCAGCACCCTGGTCCGGATCGCGGAGCCGGACTTTCGGGTGTGGACCAACGTTGCCGAGGTTCATGCGGCGTTCTTCGAATCGGTCGACGCGATCGCCGATGCGAAGGCGGAGATTCTCGAGGGTGCGACCCCGAAGACGGAGCTCGTCGTGAACGCGGCCGACCGGCGGGCGATGGCGCGGGTTGCGCGGTTCCCCGGCCGGACGACGACGTTCGGCGTGACCGGCGACGCCGAGGTGCGGGCCGTCGAGGTCACCGACCTGGGGCTCGACGGCTCGCGGTCCCGGATCGAGACGCCGGCGGGGGCCGGCACCCTGCGGATGCGCCTCATCGGCACGGGGCACGTGGCGAACGCGCTGGCCGCAATCGCCGTGGCGCTGCGTTTTCAGGTACCGCTGGAGACGATTCTGGCGACCGCCGCCACGTTTCGAGCCCAGCCCCGGCGAGGCGAGGTGTTGCGGCTCGGGGCCGGCGTGACGGTCGTCGACGACTCGTACAACTCCAGCCCGGTTGCGCTGCGGAGCACCCTGCGGTCGGTCGGGAGCGATCGGACGGGCGCCCGCCGCGTGGCGGTGCTGGGGGAGATGCTGGAGCTCGGCGCACGGGCGGAAGCCCTCCACCGCGCCTGCGGCGCGGCCGCGGTGGCGGCGGGGTTCACGCACATCGTGGCGATTGGCGGCGCCCCGGCCGTCGCGCTGGCGGCAGGGGCGGTGACGGCGGGCCTGCCGTCCTCGGCCGTGACGACCCGGGAGACGAGCGCGGAGGCGGAACCGGCCGTGTCCGCCCTGGTGCAGGCGGGCGACCTGGTGCTGGTGAAGGGGTCCCGCGGCGTCGGCGCGGACCGGATCGTGGACCGTCTCCGGGTGGACTGGGCCTGATGCTCTACTACCTGCTGTATCCGCTGCGCACGGAGTTGAGCGTCCTCAACGTGACGCAGTACATCACGTTCCGGACCGCGGCAGCCAGCCTCACCGCGTTCGCGCTGACGCTCGTGCTCGGGCCCTGGGTGATTCGTCGCCTGCGGGCGATGCAGATCGGGCAGGTCGTGCGCGCCGACGGCCCCGCGACCCATCAGGCGAAGGCCGGGACGCCGACCATGGGCGGGTTGCTCGTGCTGCTCGCGGCGGTCGTCCCCACCGTGCTGTGGGCGGACCTCGGCAACGTGTACGTGCAGGTCGCCGTCCTGTCGACGGCGGCGTTCGGCGTCATCGGCTTCGTCGACGATGCACTCAAGGTGGGCCGTGCGTCCCACCGGGGCCTCTCCCCGAGCCGCAAGCTGATTGCCCAGGCGGCGGTCGCCACCGTCGTCGGCGTCGTGCTGCTGCGGCTGACCGAGGGCGGCCTGTACAGCACGGAGATCATCTTCCCGTTCTTCAAGCAGTTCACGCCCGACGTCGGGTGGCTCTACCTCCCGTTCGCCGTGCTCGTCCTGGTGGCGGCGTCGAACGCCGTCAATCTCACGGACGGCCTCGACGGGCTGGCCATCAGCGTCTTCACGGTCGCCGCCGGAGCCTTCACCGCGCTCACCTACGTCGCCGGCCACGCGGAGATCGCCGACTTCCTGCTGATCGCGCGGTTCCCGCCGGCCGGCGAGCTGACGATCTTCTGCGGCTCCCTCGTCGGCGCCGGTCTGGGCTTTCTCTGGTACAACTCCTATCCTGCCGACGTCTTCCTGGGAGACGTCGGCGCGCTCGCCCTCGGCGGCGCGCTCGGCACGGTGGCCCTGCTGATCAAGCAGGAGCTGCTGTTGCCCATCGTCGGCGCCGTGTTCGTCGTCGAGCTCCTCTCGGTCGCCATCCAGGTCGTCTCGTTCCGGCTGACGGGGCAGCGCGTGTTCCGCATGGCGCCCCTCCACCACCACTACGAGCTGGTCGGCTGGAGCGAGCCCAAGATCATCACCCGGTTCCTGATCATGGCGGTCGTCTTCGCGCTGTTCAGCCTGACGACCCTGAAGCTCAGATGACCTCCTTCTCGGTCGCCGGATCGCACGTCGTGGTCGTCGGCGCCGCCCGCAGCGGGCTGGCGGCGGCGGCGCTGGCAGCGCGGCGCGGGGCCCGCGTCACCGTCAGCGAGGTGCGCCCCGCGCCGGCGGACGTCGCCGGAGCGGCGTCGCTCCGGCGCCTCGGCGTCGTGCTGGAGCTGGGGGGACATCGGCCGGGGACGTTCGACGCGGCGGACCTGATCGTGCTGAGTCCGGGGGTGTCGCCGCGGATCCCGCCGGTGGCCCGCGCGCGCGCCGCCGGGGTGCCCGTCATCAGCGAGATCGAGCTGGCCGCCCGCTGGCTCCGGGGGCGCCTCGTCGCGGTCACCGGTACCAAGGGCAAGTCGACGACCACCGCGCTGAGCGGCCGAATGCTCGACACGGGCGGGCGCCGGGCCGTGGTCGGCGGGAACATCGGCCAGGCGCTGAGCAGCCAGGTGGACGCCTCGACCCCGGACGCGATCCACGTCGTCGAGGTGAGCAGCTTCCAGCTCGAGCTGACGGCGACGTTCCGGCCCTGGATCGCGGTCTGCCTCAACCTCTCGCCCGATCATCTCGACCGCCACGGGACCCTCGAGGAGTACGCCCGGGCCAAGGCGCGCATCTTCGCCAACCAGACGCGCGACGACGCGATGGTGATCAACGCGGACGACCCGCGCGTGCTGCAGATGGCGCGCGCCGGCCGGGCGCGGTCCCTGCGGTTCGCGGTGTCCCGCACGCTGTCCGAGGGTGTGCACGTCACCGGGGACGCCATTGCGCACCGCAGCGGCGGAGTGGACCGGCCGCTGGTACCGCTGTCCGCCGTCCGGCTGCCCGGCCGGCATCTGCTGAGCGACGTGGCGGCGGCGGCGGCCGTGGGCACCCTTGCCGGTGTCGACCCCGATGCAATGACCCGCGCCGTGCAGTCGTTCGCCGGCCTCGAGCACGCGCTCGAGTTCGTGGCCGAGCACCGGGGCGTCCGCTACGTCAACGATTCGAAGGCGACGAATCCGGCCGCGGCGCGAGCCGCCATCGAGTGCTTCGACCGGGATCTGGTGGTGATCCTCGGCGGCCGCTTCAAGGGCGGGCGGATGGCCGACCTCGGAGCTGCGCTGGCCGCCCGCGGAGCCGCGGTGGTGGCGATCGGGGAAGCGCGTCCGCGCATCCGCGAAGCGCTCGGGGACATCGTGACCGTGGTGGACGCCGACTCGATGACCGCGGCGGTGGCCGCGGCGCGACGGCTGGCCCGGGCCGGGGGGACGGTGCTGCTGGCGCCTGCGTGCGCCAGCCTCGACATGTTCTCGGACTACTCGGCGCGGGGCCGCGCCTTCAAGGAGGCGGTCGGCCGACTGTCCGGCGCAGATGAGCCGTGAGCAGTCATCAGTCGGGCTGAGCGGTGTGGAGCTGGCCGCTGGGAGCGCAGGCTGACCCGGCCTGCGAGGCTGGTGTCCACACCCGGGCTCGACTGATGACTGCTGGCGGCTCAACCGCCGGGGTCGCCGGGAGCGCACCGCGCCACCGGCCGGGATCCTCCGCGTGGCCTCCGGGTTGCGCCGCGAGCCGCGAGTATGGCGCGAACACTCAAATCGGACAAGCCGCTGTACCTCGCCACCCTGGCGTTGCTCTTCTCGAGTCTCGTCATGGTCTACAGCGCTTCGGCCGTCGTCGCGGGCGAGCGGCTCGGCCAACCGTACTTCTTCCTGTTTCGGCAGATCGCGTGGCTGGCGATAGGCGTCGGCCTGCTGGTCGCGGTGATGCGCATCGACTACCGGAGACTGAAGCGGCCGGTGGTGGTCTGGACGGTGCTCGGCGTCACCACGGCTGCCCTGATCGCGGTGCTCTTCGCCCCGCCGATCAACGGCACCCGGCGCTGGTTCGGCATCGCGGGGTTCGGCGTTCAGCCCTCCGAGATCGCCAAGCTGGCGGTCATCCTCTTCGTGGCCGCGTTCCTCGACCGGCGCATGGCGCAGGGCGACGACCTCGCGCGGTCCGTGCTTCCGCTGTCCGCCGTGACGGCCGGGGTGGCCGGTCTGATCCTGCTCGGCCCCGACTTCGGGACGGCGTTCACCCTGCTCGTGATCGCGACCGGCATGGTCTTCGCAGCGGGGTTGAGCTATCGCTACTTCATCGGCATCGGCCTGGTCGCCCTGCCGGCGCTGGTGGCGGTGCTGGCCAGCGCCGAGTACCGCCGCCGCCGGCTGTTCGTCTTCCTGGATCCGTGGGCCGATCCGCTCGACTCCGGGTTCCAGCTCGCGCAGTCCCAGATAGCCGTGGGCACCGGCGGGCTGTTCGGGCGCGGGGTCATGGGGGGAGTGCAGAAGCTGTTCTTCCTGCCGGAGCCCCACACCGACTTCATCTACGCGGTGATTGCGGAGGAGACCGGTCTCGTCGGCGCCACGGCGATCCTGCTCTGCTTCGCCGTGATCATCTGGCGCGGCCTGCGGGTGACGCGGAACGCGCCGGATCCGTTCGGGTCGCTGCTCGCGTTCGGCATCACGGCGATGCTGGCCCTGCAGGCGTTCATGAACATGAGCGTCGTGCTCAGCCTGATGCCGACCACGGGGCTGCCGCTGCCGTTCGTGAGCTTCGGCGGATCGTCGCTGATGACGAGCCTGCTCGGGATGGCGGTGCTGCTGAACATCTCGCAGCATGCATCGGCCGCAACGTGACCGGCGCACCGCACCCGGCGCTCCGCGTGGTCTTCGCGGGAGGAGGGACCGGCGGGCACCTGTTCCCGGGCGTCGCGGTGGCGCGGGAGCTGATGCGGCGCCGTCCCGACGCGCGCATCGTCTTCGTCGGCGCGGGGCGTGGAATCGAGGACCGGGTCCTGGCCCGGGAGGGGTTCGCCCTCGAGCGCATACGCAGCATGGGATTGATGGGCAAGTCGCTCGGGGCGATCGGGCGGGCCGCGGCGCTGGCGCCGCTCACCGTCGTGGACGCGCTGGCGGTCCTGCGCCGGACGCGCCCGGACGTCGTCGTCGGGCTCGGCGGCTACAGCGCGGGTCCGGTGGTGCTCCTGGCGGCCATCGGGGGCCGGCCGACGATGCTCATGGAGCAGAACGCGGTGCCGGGCATCACCAACCGCCTGCTGGCGCCGGTCGTCCGCGCCGCGGCCGTCTCGTACGACGCGGCGGCCGACTACTTCGGAGCGAAGGCCTTCGTTGCCGGAAACCCGGTGCGCGACGCCTTCCTCGCGCCGCCGGTTCCGTCGCCCGGCGAGGGCCTGCGGGTGCTCGTGCTCGGCGGCTCGCAGGGTGCGCACCGGCTGAACGAGGCGATGGTGCGGGCGGCGCCCGCGCTCGGGGCGGCCGGGCCGAGCATCGCGCTCACGCACCAGACGGGCGAGCGGGACTGCGAGGCCGTGCGCGCCGGCTATCGCCGGGCCGGGATGACGGCGCGCGTCGAGCCGTTCCTCGATACGGTGGCGGACGACATGCGCGCGGCCGACGCGGTGGTCTGCCGGGCGGGGGCGACGACGCTCGCGGAGGTGGCGGCGTCCGGCCGGCCGGCGCTGATCGTGCCGTTGCCGCGGGCCGCGAACGATCACCAGCGCCGCAATGCAGCCGTGTTCGCGGCCGCGGGGGCGGCGGAAGTCGTCGAGGAGGCGGTGCTGGGAGCGCACCTGGCGCCACGGCTCCTGGCGCTGCTCGCCGACGCGGACCGGCGCGAGGCGATGGCGGAGGCGGCCCGTCGCCTCGCCCGGCCGGACGCGGCGCGCCGGGTCGTCGATCGCATCGAGCGGCTGGCGGGGCTGCCGCCGGCGGGCGGCGACGGCGGATGATTGCCTGGAAGGCCGGTGCGTGAAGGGGTCAGGCGTGTCCACATGGTGGGGATCGGCGGGGCGGGGATGAGCGCCATCGCGGAGATCCTGCTCGACCGCGGGCTGGAGGTGAGCGGCTCGGACGCCGCGCCCTCGGCGACGCTGGAACGGCTGCGGGGCGCCGGCGCGAGGGTGCACGTGGGCCATGCGGCCCGGCAGGTCGGCGCCGCCGACCTCCTGGTCGTCTCGTCTGCCGTGCCCGCCGACAACCCGGAGCTCGAGGAGGCGGCGCGGCGCGCCATCCCCGTGGTCGGCCGCGGGGCCCTGCTCGCCGAGCTCGCGGCCTCCCGGCGCACGGTCGCGGTGGCCGGGTCGCACGGCAAGACCACCACGACGTCGATGATCGCGCTGGCGCTCGAGGACGCCGGCGGCGACCCCACGGCCGTGATCGGCGGCCGCGTACGCGCCCTGGGGGGGAACGCGCGCGTCGGACGGGGTCCCCTGATGGTGGTGGAGGCCGACGAGAGCGACCGATCGTTCCTGCACCTCGCGCCCGAGATCGCCGTGCTCACGAGCATCGACGACGAGCACCTCGATGCCTACGGCGGCATGGCCGAGCTCGAGGGGGCGTTCGCGGCGTTCGCGGCGCGCGTGCCGGCCGCGGGGTGCGTCGTCTTCTGCGCGGACGATGCGCGCCTCGGCCGCCTGCTGCGCGCCGCTTCCGTTCCCGCTCCCCTCCTCGCCTACGGCATCGACGAGCCGACGGCCGCGGTGCGCGCGCTCGAGGTCAGCCTCGGCGCGGCCGGGTCGCGCTGCCGCGTCGCCGTGCGCTGCGGCCCGGCGCCCGCGGAGGTCGAGCTGGCGCTCCGCGTGCCGGGGCGGCACAACCTGCAGAACGCGCTGGCCGCGCTGACCGTCGCGGCGCGGCTGGGGCTGCCGCCGGCCCGCGTCGCCGCGG
>JAPOWL010000020.1:14698-15326 GCA_026707615.1 Acidobacteriota bacterium
CCCACGGAGAGGCCGGCGGCGTGCGGGTCGTCGACGACTACGGCCACCATCCGACGGAGGTTGCGGCGGCCATCGAGACGGCGCGCCTCGGGGCTCCGGGACGCGTGATCGTCGTCTTCCAGCCGCATCGCTACACGCGGACGCTCCGGCTGCGCGAGCGGTTCGGGCCGGCGCTGGCGCTCGCGGACGCCGTGATCCTGACCGAGGTCTACGCGGCGGGCGAGTCCCCCGTCGCCGGCGCGACCAGCGGGGCCATCGCCGCGGCGGTCCGAGCGGTGTCGGCGGTTCCGGTCCGTTGCGTCGAGACGCTCGACGCCGCCGCCGTGGCGGCGGCAGGGACGGCGCGTCGAGGCGATGTCGTCCTCACCCTGGGGGCGGGTACGGTGGGGACGATCGCGCCTCGCATCCTGCGGTCCCTCGAGGAGCGGGCATCGTGACTGCTTCGCGGCCCCGCGATCGCCGCCCCTCGACGCCGCGCAAGATGGCGCGCAAGCGCCGCCTGGCGGGCTGGCGGCGATTCGTCGTTGGAGCGCTGCTCGCGGCGTCCCTGGGAGTGCCGGCGGCGTACGCCGTGCTGCGAGCACCCCAGCTCCGGGTGTCGACGATCGTGGTCACCGGGGCGCGCTGG
>JAPOWL010000406.1 GCA_026707615.1 Acidobacteriota bacterium
GTGTCCAGGATGCTGGCCGTCCCCGCGGCGGCGCGCTTGGCCACGTCGGGCCAGTCCGGATCGAATTCGATCTGCAGGTACTCCGCTTCCGGCTTGCGGATGAACTGCAGGTAGTAGTTCAGGTCGATGGCGGCCAGGCCGATGCCGGCCCCGGCGAACGGAGTCCAGCGGGAGCCGTTGCGAAAGTCGTAGTACGCGTTGGCGAACACCTGGTGCAGCTTGTACTCCCCGATCCACTCGTAGGGCGGCTGCTCGGTGCTCCACTCCGAGGTCTTGGTCAGCAGGGCGGTGCTGGTGGTGTCGCCGATCGGCGACTCGGCGCTTCCGGGCGACGCGTTGAGGTACTCCACCTCGAGCCGGAACCCGCCCATCGCGTAGCCGATCATGGCACCGCCGACCGGGCCGGCGCCCTGGTCGAACTCGGCGGACGTCGCCCCCGGCCGGCTGTCGCGGCAGGCCGGATCGTCGGCGGGGGGACGCACCGAGGGCGGATACAGCAGCGTGTCGCAGCGCGTCGGGTGGCTGACGTAGGTACGCACGGCGGTCAGCGCGGTGGGCAACGCGACACCCAACTGCACGCCGGCGTAGAAGCCGTCCCGCTCGGTCTGGGCGGCGGCCACCTCGGGAACGGACGCCAGGGCGATGCACAGGAAGGTGACGAGCGCGCCACGCGAGCAACAGCGGGAGACGGAGGGAGATGTCACTGGTGCGAATGATACCGAATGAACCGGCCCCGGCCGTGGAGCATGCCAGCCCACCCGGAACGTCGAGACGTGCGCGGACGCTGGAGCTGATGCGTCGACAGCGCCGACGCGGACCGGAGAGGAAGCCCGAGCCGCTAAGGCTCGCGGCGTCTCCGCGCATGCGGTACTCTGCCCGCCATGCGCTGCACGCGGCCCGGCCTCGCGACCGTGACGCTGTCGCTCGCCACGTTGCTCGGCGCCTGCGGGGGCCCTCCGAGCGGGCCGACCGATGCGCTGACGTTCACCTTCGACTTCCATCATGGGCCGCAGGGGTTCACCGCGGGATTCGCCGACTATCCGCCGGCCCACGCGGAGATCTATGAGTTGGTGTCGGACTACCGCGCCCTCCCGGCGCCGCTGGAGCCGAACTCCGCGCTGTTCATCTCCGGCGTCAACCGGAGCGACGACCTGTTCATGTTCTTCAGGGGACCCATCGGCGGCCTGCGGCCCGGAGCGCTGTACAGCGTCACCGTCGCCGTGGAGATCGCCACCGACACGCCGGCCGGGTGCCTCGGCGTGGGCGGCGCGCCCGGCGAGAGCGTCTGGATCAAGGCCGGCGCGACCGCGATCGAACCGGCCCCGGTCCGCGACGGCGCCTACCTGCGGATGAACGTCGACGTCGGCAATCAGTCCCGCGGCGGCGCCCATGCCGTCGTCCTGGGCAACGTCGCCAACTCCAGGAGCTGCGAGCAGCCGCGCCAGTGGGAGCGCAAGGCCTTCCGGGGCCGGACGACGCCGGAACCGATCTCCGCGTCTGCCGACGGCCGCGCCTGGCTGCTGTTCGGCGCCGACTCGGGATTCGAGTCTCGAACGGAGATCTACTTCACCTCGGCATCGGTCAGCTTCACACCGCTCTGACTGGCGCTCAGCTCCTGCGCCAGCTCGGCGAACGCGGCGTTGGCCCCCTCGATGTCGCCGTCGTTGGTCACGAACGCCAGGGTCATGTTGCTGGCCGGCAACAACATCAGCAGTGCGTACCAGTACGTATTGCTGCCGTTGTGCCAGATCAGGGAACCGCCGGCCCAGTCGCGCTCCTGGCGAACCCAGCCGCGAGCGTAGTCGTCCAGGAACGGGTCGTGCAACCGCTGCCAGCTCGGCTGGGGCAGCAGGACCGGGTCGGTCCCGTATTCGCCGTCGAGGTGGGTCGCACCGTAGCGCGCCAGATCGCCTATCGTCATGTGGACGGTTCCGGCCGGTGCGATGAGCGGGGAATTGTCGGCGCGCGACTCGAAGGGATCGATGGGGACCCGGACGCGCACGGAGCCGAGCTGCAGGACGGCGTGGCCTACCGGCTCCCGATCCGCGTACTCGCCTCTGGGCGGGCCGAAACCTGCGCTGATCAACTCGAGCGGCAGGAACACGCGGTTCTGAATCAGGGTCTCGAACGGCTCGCCGGCGACGGTCTCCGCGATGTGGCCGGCGATGGTGTAGCCGACGTTGGA
>JAPOWL010000317.1:0-13333 GCA_026707615.1 Acidobacteriota bacterium
GGAGGCGGAGCGCATCGTCGCGCGGGTGCGCGACGTGCGCGAGCCCGCCACCGACCTCCTGGAGGTCGTCAAGCGCGAGATACTGCGCGTTCTCGACCGGCCGCCGGTTGCCGCGGTCCCCACCGCGCCTCCCCGGGTCGTGCTTGTCGTGGGGGTCAACGGGACGGGCAAGACGACCACCGTCGGCAAGCTCGCACATCGGTGGCGGCTCGCAGGAGAGACGCCTCTCCTCTGCGCGGCGGATACGTTCCGAGCCGCGGCCGTGCCGCAGCTCGATGCGTGGGCCGTCCGGGCGGGGGTCGACGTGGTCAAGGGGGGGGCGCGGGCGGATCCGGCGGCCGTGGTGTTCGACGCGGTGCAGGCGGGGCGTGCCCGCGGGCGCTCGCCGGTGGTCGTCGACACCGCGGGGCGGCTGCACACGCGAAGCGACCTGATGGCGGAGCTCGGCAAGATCCGGCGCGTCGCCGGCCGCGCGATGCCGGGAGCGCCCCACGACGTCCTGCTCGTGCTCGACGCCACGGTCGGGCGGAACGGCCTGGTCCAGGCCCGGCACTTCCTGGAGACGGCCGGGGTCACGGGCGTCGTGCTCACCAAGCTCGACGGCACGGCCAAGGGCGGCGTCGCGGTCGCCGTCGCGGCGGAGCTCGATCTGCCGATACGCTACGTCGGCGTCGGCGAGGGCGTGGACGACCTGCTGCCGTTCTCGGCGACCGACTACGTGGATGCCCTCTTCACCCCCGGGGACCACGGTGACGGACGGTCCTGACGTCGAGCACATGGATCGCGCGCTGCGGCTGGCCGCCCGGGGCCGCGGGCGCACGAGTCCGAATCCGATGGTGGGCGCGGTCATCGTGACGCCGGTCGGAGACGTGGTAGGGGAGGGGTTCCACGAGCGGGCGGGAGGAGACCACGCGGAGATCCGGGCCCTGGCCCAGGCCGGGGACCGCGCCCGCGGCGCAACGCTGTACTGCACGCTCGAGCCGTGCTGTCACCAGGGCCGCACCGGGCCCTGCGCTCCGCGGGTCGCGGAGGCGGGCATCGCGCGCGTGGTGATCGCCATGGTCGACCCCAACCCGCGCGTCCGGGGCGGCGGAGTGGCCCACCTCCGGTCGCACGGCGTCGCCGTCGACGTCGGGATGCGGCGCGCCGAGGCGGAGCGCCTGAACGAGGGCTATGTCACCCGAATCGTGCGGGGTCGGCCGTTCGTGACGCTGAAGATCGCGGCGAGCCTCGACGGCCGGATCGCGGCGCGGCGGGGGGCCCGGACCGCGCTGACCGCGTCCGGGGCGCTACGGGCCGTCCACGAGGAACGCGCCGTGGTCGACGCGGTAGGCGTCGGCTCGACGACGCTCCTCGTGGACGATCCGCTGCTGACGGCGCGGGGACCGGAGCGTCATCTGCCGCTGGTCCGCGTCGTGTTCGACCGCCGGCTCCGCACGCCGCCGACCGCCCGGCTCCTCGGCACGTCAGGAGACGGGCCGGTGCTGATCCTGGCGGCGGCGCCGGCCGTCGCCGAGCACGCGGAACGGCTCCGCCGCCTGGAACAGGCCGGGGCGGAGGTGGCGGCCCTGGACGGAGGCGGAATCGGCGAGGCTCTCGGCTGCCTCGGCCGGCGCGGGATCGCTTCGCTGGTGCTCGAGGGCGGGACGACGGTGCACCGGGCGGCCTGGGAGGCGGGCGTGGTCGACCGCGTGCGGATCTTCATCGCGCCCGTGACGCTCGGGGCGGAGGGGGTGACCTGGCTCGCGGAGCGAACGCCCGTGCTGGCCGGGCTGGCCGCGATGCAGGTGCGCGCCATCGGGCCGGATGTGGAGATTGTGGGAGATGTTCACGGGAATCGTTGAGGCGGTCGGCGAGGTGGCGGCGGCGCGCCCGATCCCGGGAGGGACCCGGTTCCGCATCGCGACCCGGCTGGCGCCGGAGCTCGGGATCGGCGACAGCGTGGCCGTGAACGGGGTCTGCCTGACGGCGGCCCTCTGCGACGCGGAGGCCTTCGAGGCCGATGCGTCGCCGCAGACCCTGCGGGTGACGGCCCTCGGGTCGCTGTCCGCCGGCGCGGCCGTGAACCTGGAGCGTCCGTTGACGCCCTCGAGCCGGTTGGGCGGCCACTTCGTGCTCGGCCACGTCGACGGTGTCGGCCGCATCCACGAGGTTCGCGCCGAGGCGGACTTCCGGCGGCTGAGCGTACGCTATCCGGCGGCGCTGGCGCAGTGGATGGTGCCGAAGGGATCGGTTGCCCTCGACGGGATCAGCCTCACGATCGCGAGCCTGGGCGACGAGCGGCTCGAGGTGCAGATCGTGCCCTACACGTGGTCGGAGACCCGCCTGCACGCTGCCTCGGTCGGCGATCCTGTCAACATCGAGTGCGATATCATCGGGAAGCACGTCGTTCGCGCACTGCAGGCGGGGCACGGCGGCGGCGAGGGACGCGGAGACCAATGACTGCGAAGTCGACCGGCTCCCGGACGAGGAAGCGGACGACCGCGCGGGCGGCGGACGGCGGGCCGCGCGCGATGCGGCCGAAGCAGCGGAGCGCGTTCGCTTCGATCGACGACGCCGTCGCCGCCCTGCGGGCAGGGCGGATGATCATCGTCGTCGACGACGAGGATCGTGAAAACGAGGGCGACCTGACGCTCGCCGCGGACAAGGTGACGCCGGAGGCGATCAACTTCATGGCCCGCTACGGCCGGGGACTGATCTGCCTCTCCATGACCGGGGGCCGGCTCGACGAGTTGGAGATCCCGATGGCCGTCGCCGACAACACCTCGCGCTTCGAGACCGCGTTCGCGGTGCCCATCGACGTCAAGAACGGCACGACGACCGGCATCTCCGCGGCCGATCGGGCGGCGACGGTGCGGGCGGCGATCGATCCCGCGACCCGGCCCGGCGACCTCTCGAGGCCGGGCCACGTCTTTCCGCTCCGGGCACGCGACGGCGGGGTGCTCGTGCGGGCCGGTCAGACGGAGGCGGCGGTCGATCTGTCGCGGCTCGCCGGCCTGTATCCGGCCGGGGTCATCTGCGAGATCATGAACGACGACGGCACGATGGCCCGGGTGCCGGAGCTGCAGCGGTTCGCGAGGCGCCACGACCTGCTGATGGTCACCGTCGCCGACCTCATCCGCTACCGCATGCGTCACGACCGCCTCGTCCGTCGCATGGCGACGGCGGCCCTGCCGACGGATCACGGTGAGTTCCAGGTGGTGGCCTTCGAGAGTCTCATCGACGGGCAGACGCACGTCGCGCTGGTCCGGGGTGAGGTCGGGGACGGGCAGGGAGTGCTGGTGCGCGTCCACTCGCGGTGCCTGACCGGCGACGTGTTCAGCTCGTCGCGCTGCGACTGCGGGCGGCAGCTCTCGCTCGCGATGGAGCGCATTGCGGCGGAGGGGCGCGGGGTGCTCCTGTATCTGAACCAGGAGGGGCGGGGCATCGGGCTCGGGAACAAGATCCGCGCCTACGAGCTCCAGGATCAGGGGCTCGACACGGTGGAGGCCAACGAGCACCTCGGCTTCAAGGCCGACCAGCGCGACTACGGCATCGGAGCCCAGATCCTGGGGGACCTCGGCGTTCGCACGATGCGCCTGCTGACCAACAATCCGCGCAAGTTCATCGGCCTCGAGGGCTACGGCCTGGCCGTCCAGGAGTCCGTCGCGCTCGAGGTGCCCCCGTCCGAGTTCTCCAGGACCTACCTGCGCACGAAGAAGGAGAAGCTCGGGCACAGGCTCTCCTCCGTGTAGAGTCCGCTCGGTTCCTCGCCCGCGGGAGTTCCGCCACCGGGGCCTCTCCGCGCCGCCCGCCGGCGGCCCTTCGCGTCCCACGAGGCCCTCGCTCCGCGGCTTCCCGGCTCGCTACGGCACTACCCGCCGTTGCTGGCCGTCCGGGCCCTGCGCTAGAATGGCCGATTGTGCCTGGTCCCGACCGCCCGTGTGGGCGGTAGGTAGGCGCTTGCCGGCGCCGGCCCGGGCCTCGGCTTCGGTGTCCGCACATGTTCGACGCTCTCTCCTCGCGCTTGCAGGATGCGTTCGGCGCTCTCCGGGGGGAGGTGCGCCTGACGCCCGAGCGGGTCGAGACGGCGCTGCGCGGGATCCGGCTGGCGCTGCTCGAGGCCGACGTCAACTTCAAGGTAGTCCGGGCCTTCGTCGATCGGGTTCGCGACCGGGCCGTCGACCGCGCCGTGCTCGACAGCCTGACGCCGGCGCAGCAGGTGGTCGGCATCGTTCGCGACGAGCTGCTCGCCCTCTTCGGCGAACCCCGGCCGGGCCTCGGCGCGGCGGCCGAGCGCCCGCAGGTCGTGCTGCTGGTGGGGTTGCAGGGGTCCGGGAAGACGACCACCGCGGCCAAGCTCGGCCGCTGGCTGGCCCGTCAGGGCCGCCATCCGCTGCTCGTGTCGACCGACGTGCGGCGTCCGGCGGCCATCGAGCAGTTGGCGACGCTCGCCGGGAAGGCGGGCCTGCCCGTGCACGACGCGGATTCGGCCGACCCGGTGGGGCGGGCGCGCGGCGCGCTGACCGAGGCGCGCAACCGCGGGTTCGACGTCGTGATCGTCGACAGCGCGGGACGCCTGCACGTCGACGATGCGCTGATGGAGGAGCTCGCCGCGATCGGAGGGGCGGTGAAGCCGTCGGACGTGCTGTACGTGGCCGACGCCATGACCGGTCAGGACGCGATCCGGAGCGCCGGCGAGTTCCATCATCGGATGGGGGTGACGGGCATCGTGCTGAGCAAGATGGACGGCGATGCCCGCGGAGGGGCCGCGCTGTCGGTCGTCTCGGTCGTCGGGGTGCCGGTCGTGTTCGCGGCGACGGGAGAGCGCCTCGAGGATCTCGAACCCTTCCGGCCCGACCGCCTGGTCTCCCGGATGCTGGGGATGGGCGACGTGCTCAGCCTCGTGGAGCGGGCCGAGGCGGCGGTGGAGCGCGAGGACGCGACCGCCCTCGCGCAGCGGCTGCGGCGCAACGAGTTCACCCTGGAGGACCTCCGGCAGCAGATGGCGGCCATCGGGCGCATGGGCCCGATCCAGCAGATCGTCGAGATGATCCCCGGAGTGCGGAGCAGTGACGCCGCCGGCGTCGACGAGCGGCAGCTGGCCCGCACGGCGGCGATCATCGGCTCGATGACGCCGCACGAACGCCGCCGTCCGGGGATCATCAACGGCAGCCGCCGGAAGCGCGTGGCGCGGGGGAGCGGAACGAGCGTTCCGGAGGTCAACCGGTTGCTGAGACAGTACGCCGAGATGCGGAAGATGCTGAGGACGATCGGCACGACCGCCCGGCGCCGCGGCGCGCGCCGGGCGCTGGCGCGCCTGCGGTGACGGGGTGCGGGTCGGGCCGGGTCCGGACAGCGGGGAGTAGGGAGCGCGCATGCTGATGATCCGTTTGCGGCGCCAGGGGGCCAAGAAGCGCCCGTTCTTTCGACTGGTCGTCGTCGAGTCGCATACGGCGCGGGACGGTCGCGCCATCGAGGTCGTCGGGCACTACAATCCGACGGCGCAACCCGAGGAGCTCTCCCTGAAGCGGGAGCGAGTCGACTACTGGCTCGGCTGCGGGGCGCGGCCGAGCGACACCGTGCGGACGCTGCTGGCCCGCCACCGCGACGCGCCCGACGGCGCGGAGCACCCGGCGGCCGAGGCGGCCGGCACCCCGGCGAGCTCGTGAGCCGACCACGCGACGTCGTCGAGGTGATCAGCCGGGCTCTGGTCGATCACCCGGATGCCGTCCGGGTACGGGAGCGAGAGCACGCCGGCACGGTTCGCATCGAGCTGCGCAGCGCGCCCGGCGATCTCGGCAAGCTGATCGGCCGGCAGGGCCGCACCGCCGCGGCGGTGCGGACGCTGGCCCAGGTGGCGGCGGGCGAGGCGGGCCCCCGGGTGACGGTGGACTTCGTCGACGATCGGCCGGAGCCATGACCCCGAGCACGCCGTCCGGCGCTCCCGCGCCCCCCTCTTGGGAGGGGATGGTCGTCGTCGGGCGCATTGCCCGGGCGCACGGGCGGCGTGGCGAGGTCGTCGTCAACCCGTTCACCGACGTCCCGGAGCTTCGCTTCCGGTCCGGGGCTAGGCTGTTCGCGTCGGTCGCGGGCCGGGTCGTGGAGTTTCGGGTGGACGCGGCCCGCTTGCAGCGGGGCCGCCCCATCGTCGGCTTCGAGCACGTATCCGACATCGAGGGCGCGGAGCGGCTGGCCGGCGTCGAGCTCCGGGTGCCGGAATCGGCACTCGCGCCCCTGCCGCCCGACACGTTCTACGAGCACGACCTCGTGGGGTGCCGCGTGGAGACCGTGGACGGACGATGCGTCGGCCCGGTACGCAGTGTGGAGGCGGCATCCGGCGCGTCCCGACTCATCGTCGAGGCGGCTGTGGGCGAGGTCGACGTGCCGCTGGTGGACGCGATCTGCGTCCGCGTCGAACCCGCGTCCCGGACGATCGTCGTCGATCCGCCGGCCGGACTGCTCGACCTGAATCGACGCCCGCCCCGTCGGGAGGGCGGGCCGGCACGAGGCGGGGCCGCATCGTGAAGTTCGACATCGTCACCGTCCTTCCGCCGCTGATCGGGGCCGTCACGTCGACCGGCGTGCTCGGGCGCGCCGTCGCGCAGGGAATCGTGGATGTGGCCGTGCACGATCTGCGCGACTTCACGACCGACCGGCACCGCTCGGTCGACGACGTTCCCTACGGGGGCGGGCCGGGCATGGTGCTCAAGCTGGAGCCGTTCGTGCGGGCGCTCGACCGCATCCGCGCGTCTCGGGGCGAGCCGCGCGCCGTGATCCTGACGTCGCCCCAGGGGGCGCCGTTCACCCACGCCGAAGCGGTCCGCCTGAGCGCGCTCGGTCACGTCGTCCTGCTGTGCGGACGCTACGCGGGGGTGGACGAGCGGGTCCGGGAGCACCTGGCGACGGAGGAGCTCTCCATCGGCGACTACGTGCTGAGCGGCGGCGAGTTGCCGGCGTGCGTCATACTGGACGCCGTAGCGAGACAGGTACCGGGGGTCGTAGGCGACCGGGACTGCGTGGACGGCGACTCGTTCGTGCGCCGGTTGCTCGACTTCCCGCACTACACGCGGCCCGCAGAGCTCGACCGGCATCGCGTGCCGGAAGTTCTGATGTCCGGCAATCACGCCGCCATCCGGAGTTGGCGCAAGCGCGAGGCCCTCCGGCGCACGCGCGAGCGCCGGCCGGATCTGCTGGCCGACGCGAGCCTGGACGACGAGGAGCGGGCCATCCTCCGCGCGCTCGATCAGGCGGATACGCAGAATACGGAGGTTGGCGCATGAAGGCGATCGAGGCGGTGGAAGCTCCCCAGCTGGTGGAGCGCCCGGACATGCGGCCGGGAGATACGTTGCGCGTGCACGTCAAGGTGCGCGAGGGCGAGAAGGAGCGCATCCAGGTGTTCGAGGGCGTGCTCATCGCGCAGCGCCGGGGTGGTGCCCGCGCGAGCTTCACCGTACGCAAGGTCTCGTTCGGCCAGGGGGTGGAGCGGATCTTCCCGACGCACTCCCCGGTGATTGACAGGATAGAGGTCGTCCGCTCGGCACGGGTCCGGCGGGCCAAGCTCTACTACCTGCGCAAGCTCCGAGGCAAGGCGGCGCGCCTGCGCGAGCGCCGCCGGAGGTAGGCCTCCACGCGGGAGGCACTGCGATTCCGTGCCGCCGGCCGCAGCTTCGGGGCGCGCGGGAGCACGACGCACGCTCGAGAACGCGTTGCGGCGCCGCGGGTTCGCCCGGGTCGCGGGCGTCGACGAGGCGGGGCGCGGATGCCTCGCGGGTCCCGTGGTCGCGGCCGCCGTCGTCCTCCAGCCGGGCAGGGCCGTCACCGGCCTCCGGGACTCCAAGCTCCTCTCGCCCGCGCGACGCGAGCGCCTGTACGATCGCATCGTCCGCGCCGGATGCTGGACGGTCGTTGCCGTGGAGCCGCGGGAGATCGATCGCGTCAACATTCACAACGCCGCGCTCGACGCGATGCGCCGGGCCGTGCTGGCGCTCGCGCCTCCGCCCGACTTCGCGATCGTCGACGGATTCGAGGTGCCGGATCTGTCCGTGCCGCAGCAGCGCGTCGTCGGGGGCGACCGTCGCTGCGCGGCCATCGCTGCTGCATCCATCGTGGCGAAGGTGACCCGCGATCGGCAGATGCAGGAGCTGCACGCGCGGGATCCGCGCTACGGCTTCGATCGTCACAAGGGGTACGCCACGCGAGCGCATCTGGCGGCGCTCGGCCGACACGGCTACTCGTCGGCGCACCGCCGGTCCTTTCGGCCGCGCGCCCTGGCGGGCGTGCCCCCGACCGTCGCGTAGGGGTCGCGGTCACGCCCCTGCCGTCGTGCCATGCGCGAACGATTCAGTCGGTCCCTGCTGATCGTCTACTTTCTCGAGGCCGGGCTCGTCCTGCTGGTGGCGCCGTGGACGACCTTCTGGGATCGCAACGTGTTCGTCGAGGCGAGCCCGCTGGCCGAGGCGTTCCTGACGGCGCACGCGGTGCGCGGCGTTGTCTCGGGGGTCGGACTGCTGAACCTCGGAGCCGGCCTCGTCGAGCTCGGCCGGCTCCTGGCCCGGCGCGAGCCGCAGGTTCTGCGGTGAGTCGGCGCCCCCGGTCGCCGATCGTCTGCCTGGTCACCGACCGGCGGCGCCTCCCGGCCGCGCGCGGCGGCGATGGCCCGGCGTGTGACGCGCTCGTCGAGCTCGCGCGGGCGGCGGGGCGAGCCGGGGTCGACATCGTGCAGGTGCGCGAGCGCGGCCTCGGCGACCGGAGGCTGCTGCGGCTGGTGGAGGGGATCGTGTCCGCCGTCGAGGGCAGCGCCACGCGGGTGGTGGTCAACGATCGGGCGGACATCGCGCTCGCGGCGGGAGCGGGCGGGGTGCATGTCAGGAGCGAAGGGCCGCCGCCGATGCGGGTCCGGGCGATCGCTCCCGCCCGCTGGCTGATCGGACGCTCGGTGCACCGGCCGGACGACGTGCGGCCGACGGAACGGTTGGATGGGGCCGACTATGCGATCTGCGGCACGGTCTTCGAGTCGGCATCGAAACCCGGCCGTCGGCCCCTCGGCGTCGACGGACTGGCTGGCGTAGCCCGAGCGGTCTCGCTGCCCGTCCTGGCGATCGGCGGGGTCGATGCGGGCAACGCGCCGCTGGTCGCAGGGGCGGGAGCCGCCGGGGTCGCCGCGATCGGCTACTTCGCGGACGGCTGGCGCGACGCTGGGCAGGCCGATCTCGCGGAGCGTGTCGGGGCCCTCCGCAGGGCGTTTGACAAGGGTCGAGGGCTCGCCTATTTTCAGGGAATCCATGCCCGACGTTGAGTTGCCGGAGGACCGCTCCTCCCTGCGCGAGGCCCGCGAACGCCGCGGCCGTTCACTCGAGGAGATCGCCGACACGACGAAGATCTCCGTGTCCGCCCTGGAAGCGCTCGAGCGCTACGACGCGTCGAGCCTGCCCGGCGGCATCTTTACGCGTGCCTTCGTGCGCTCCTACGCGACGGAAGTCGGCCTCGATCCGGAAACGGCGCTCCGGGAGTTCCTGGCGAGGTGTCCGGAAGCGGACCCGGTCGAGGTCGCCGGGCCTGGAGAGGCCAGTGCTCCCGGCCACCTCGGGCTTGGCGGTTCCCGGCCGATCGGCCTGCGCCTTGCGTTGCTCGCGGCGCCGCTCGTCGCTCTCGCGGTGTTCGTCGGCGTGCGGGCATGTGACGATCGTGCCTCCGCCCGTGTCTCCGACTCCGAGGCGCAGGCCGTCGCGGAGGTGTCGGCGGACGCACCACCCGCGCGCCGGGCCCCGCCCCGGACGACCGTGCCGCCGCCGACGACGCCCGTCGAGGGCGCGCCGCTCGTCATGGAGATCCTTCCGAGCCGCGACTGCTGGGTAGCGGCCACCGTGGACGGGGAGGCCGTGCTGTCACGCCTGATGCGCGCCGGCGAGCGCCAGACGCTCCGTGCCGTGGAGGCCATCACCGTCAACGTCGGTGACGCGGGAGCGTTCGAGTACACCCTCAACGAGGAGCCCGGCCGGCTCCTGGGCGGCAGGGGGCAGGTGGTCACGGAGACGATCACGCCGGACAACTACCGCGACTACCTGAGCCGCTAGGAGCCTGCCCGGGGCCATCGGGGCGGCCGCCCGCGGCGCCAGGCGATGGCCTTCAGAATCCGTTCTTCCTTGCGGGCGCCCATGCCGCGGAGCGCGCGCAGCCGACCCTCCGCGGCGGCGGCCTCGAGCTGCTCGACCGTCGCGATCTCCAGGCGCTCGTGCAGGAGGGCCACGGTCTTCGGGCCGAGTCCCGGAACCTGCAGCAGGTCGAGCACGGAGGCCGGGAGCTGGCCGAGCAGGGTCCGGTGATAGCGCAGGCGGCCGGTCCGGAAGAGCTCGGCCAGCTTGGCGGCGATCTCCTTGCCGATGCCCGGCAGGGCCCGAAGGTCTTCCTCCGAGAGGCTGGAGGCCGGCTCGGACAGGCTCCCGACGATGTCGGCCGCGTTCCGATAGGCCCGTATCTTGAATGGATTCTCTCGCTTGATCTCGAGCAGGTCCGCGATCTCGGTGAAGAGCCGGGCGACCTCGTCGTTCTCCATCGGGGCGGTCCGATCAGTCGGCGGTGATCCGCAGCCCGTCGGCGTCGATGCGGCAGGGAAGGAGGCGGCCGCCGCCGGCGGCGAGAGATCGCCGCACGCCGTCCCGGGCGTCCGGGGAAGCGAGGAAGAGGACGCAACCCCCGCCGCCCGCCCCGCACACCTTGGCCGCGTCGGCACCCGCGTCGAGACCCTGGCGGATCAGCCCTTCGAGAACGTCCGTGGTCACCCCCGGCGCGAGCCGCTTGCGCAGCGCCCACTCCGACCGCAGGTGGCGGGCGACTTCGTCCCAGCGGTTCGCCTCGAGCGCCCGCCGCATGCCGGCGGCGACGTCGCGGAGCTCGTCGAAGAGCGAGACGAGGGCCGGGTCGCCGTCGATCCGGCGCTTCGTCACCTCCCAGTTGTTGATGCCCGAGTCGCGCGACTGGCCGGTGTAGACGAGCACCATCCGCGCTTCGAGAGCGGCCGTGTCGACGGCGAGCGGCACCCGCCGCACGCCGGCCGGACCCAGCTCGAGCGCGGCCACGCCGCCGTACGCCGCCGGCCGGTAGTCCTGCGCCCCGGTCGGCACGGCAATCGCCTGGGCTTCGAGGTTGAGGGCCAGATCGATCAGGGCCTCCCGCTCGATGCGCTCGCCTCGCCACCGGGTCAGGGCGGCGCACAGGGCGATGTTGAGGGCCGACGAGCCGGCCAGGCCGGCCCCCAGCGGGGCCTCCGAGCGCGTCCTGACCGCGAGCCCGTCGGGACGAAAGTGGCGCAGTATGCGGGTGACCAGCCGCAACTCCGGCCGGCCGTCGAGGGCTGACCAGTGCGCGACGTCGGCGGTTGCTCCGGTGTCCGCGGCGGCGACGTGCAGGCCGCCCTCCGGCCGGGGTGAGAGCTCGCATTCCGCCCGGACCGTGATCGCCGCGTTGATGGTCTGGACGCCTTCGTGGAGCAGGTAGAGGGGCCAGATGTCCAGCGTTCCGCCGGCGAGATCGATCCGCGTCGGCGCGGACGCGTGCACGGACACGCCGCATTATAATGAGGCGTTGCGCGGCCTGACCGGCGCGCGGCCCCCCGCTGATCCGCGGCCATCGCTGCGCCGCCGCATTGCCGCCGCCGTCGCGACGAGCACCTGACCCGGTACCGGGCCCCGGTGCCGGGCCGAACGTCCCCATGTCGAAAGCACTGCGCCGGCGTCTCGGGCAGCTGGTCGTCGCCGGTTTCGACGGCCACACCATGCCGGTCGAGTTGCGCGCCCTGGCTCGCGAGTTCGACCTCGGCGGGGTGATCCTGTTCGCGCGCAACGTCGAGGCGCCCATGCAGGTGGCGGAGCTCGCCCGGGAGGCCCGGGAGCTCCCGGCGGAGCTGCCCGTCTGGGTGAGCATCGATCAGGAAGGCGGGCGCGTGCAGCGCCTGCGGGCCCCCTGCACCGAGTGGCCGCCGGTCGCGTCGCTCGGGCGCAGCGGGGACCGCGACCTGGCCCGGCGCTTCGGCCGCGCGCTCGCCCGCGAGCTCCGCGCGGTCGGCATCACGCTGGACTATGCGCCCGTGCTCGACGTCGGGACGAATCCCCGGAACCCCGTAATCGGCGATCGCGCGCCCGCGACCGACCCGGCACGCGTGGCGGCGCTGGGCGCCGAGGTGATTCGCGGGCTCCAGGGGGGCGGCGTCGCGGCGTGCGGCAAGCACTTTCCGGGTCACGGCGACACGGATCTCGACTCTCACAAGGAGTTGCCGGTGGTCGAGCACGAGCGCGGCCGGCTCGAAGAGGTCGAGCTGCCGCCCTTCCGAGCCGCCATCGAGGCCGAGGTGGCGGCGCTGATGACGGCGCACGTCCGCTATCCCGCCCTGGACCAGTCCTCGCCGGCCACGCTCTCGCCTGCCGTCATCACCGGGCTCCTCCGAGGCGACCTCGGCTTCGACGGCTGGATCGTGACCGACGATTTGACGATGGGCGCCATCACGGCGGAGCACACGGTGCCGGACGCGGCCGTGGGTGCAGTCACGGCGGGCTGTGACGGCATGCTGCTCTGCGAGCCGGATCCCGAGGCGCAGGCGGCGGTGCTCGAGCGCCTGATTCGAGCCGTCGAGGACGGGACGCTGCCCGAGCCGCGCGTGGAGGACGCCCTGCGCCGGCAACGCAAGGCGAAGGAGCGGTTTCTCCGGGGCGACGACGAGTGGCGCCCGCCGCGGGCGCGTGCTCTCGATGCCGTCCTCGGCTGCGACGAGCACCAGGCGGTTGCCCACGAGATGAGGAGGCATCTCTAGGTGCTGCGGAGGCCGCGCGCCCTGCGCGACGGCGATCGCGTGGCGATCGTCGCGCCGGCCAGCCCCTTCGATCGCGACCGCTTCGAGAGAGGCGTCGCCGAGCTCCGCGGCCTCGGGCTCCGGCCGGTGTTCGACGATCGGGTCTTCGAGCGCCGGGCGTACGTGGCGGGCTCCCCGCCGTCGCGTGCGGAGTGCTTCCGGGCGGCGTGGCGCGATCCTTCGGTCGCGGCCCTGGTCGCGGCGCGCGGCGGATACGGCAGCGCGCAACTGCTGCCGCTGCTCGATGCGGCCGAATTGCGGCACCGGCCCAAGGCGCTCGTCGGCTGCAGCGACCTCACCGCCCTGCTCACGTTCCTCACGATCCGGTGCGGCGTGGTCGCCTTCCACGGACCGATGGTGGTGTCGCTGGCGGACGGACGGGACGGCTACGACCGCGGCTCCCTGCTGGGTCAGATCTCGCAGCCCGTTCCGTTCGGCCCCCTGCCGGACGACGACGGCGTGGAGGTCCTCCGGCGCGGGCGGGCCCGGGGGCGTCTCCTGGGCGGCACG